>DATFOP010000347.1:0-11742 GCA_035265505.1 Propionibacteriaceae bacterium
GCCGCGGACACCGAGCTGGAGCCGCACTTTCAGGGTCGCTCAGCCGCCGGGCATCGGGAGTCGGGAGCTGTCGCACTCGGCGCAGCCGAGCTGGGCGGGCCGCTGGCGGACGCGCGCCGCGATGTGGACAGCGAAGTGGACCTGTACGACGCCTATTTCATCGGGCTCGGACCCTCCACGGCACAGTTGTTCGACTCGCAAGGGCGCCTGGGCCGGTATGAGCTGGTCATGGCCGACGATGCCCACCCCGGCGAAACGCAGCACGCGGTGACGGCCGACGGCGATCGCGTGACCATACCAGCAGGCGCGGTGCGTCGAGGGAGGGCCGGACCCGGCCAACGACTGCATGCGGTCGTCAGTGATAGCCAGGTTCTGTCTGCCTGGCTGGAATGATCGCGTCAGCGACGCGCAGATTTCTTGGTTGGGGACTTCTTGGCCGAGGCGTCAGATTTGGCAGGCGCTTTGGCCGCGGTTCTCGTCGCGGCCGACTTGTTGGCGGTCGCCTTCGTCGGGCTGCTCTTCCTCGCGGCGCTCTTCGCCGTTGCAGTGGTGGCCGGCGCCGCCTTTGCCGCTGGAGAAGTCTTCTTGGCTCCCACCTTCGGCAGCTTTTTGGCGCCGGAGACATACGCCTTCAGATCCGAGCCAGCACGAAAGCGCGGGACGGCCGTTGCCTTGGCTCGCTTGCGTTCTCCGGTCCGAGGATTGCGCACCATGCGGGCCGCTCGAGAGACCTTCTCAAACACACCGAACCCGGTGATCGAAACCTTTTCGCCCGCTGCGGTTTTGCGAGTGATCGTTTCCACCACGGCGTTCAGCGCTTTGGCTGCCTCGGCCTTGCTGCCGTTGTAGTGATCGGCAAGGGCCTCGATCAACTGGGCCTTGTTCATAGCTTCCCTTCCCGCCTACGCGTACCAAGTCCGCGTCTTGGGCAGCCGTCCGCTACGCCTGCGGAACCTACGCTAGGGAAACTGCGGCACTCAGACAATCATCTCGACGACACATTTGCGTTGTGTCGTTGAAATCCCGACAGAAGAGGTCAGGAGGCAGCGTCCACCTTGGCGGGCAAGGTTTTCGGCTTGAACGCTGGTCGCTGGCTCTCGTAGGCATCGATGTGATCAACCTGCCGCAGAGTCAAGCCGATGTCATCCAGCCCTTCGAGGAGTCGCCATCGCGTGTAGTTGTCAATATCGAAGTCACAGTTGAAGTCCGGCCCAGTGATCGAGCGATGCAGCAAGTCAACTGTCAACGGGGCGGCCGGATTGGCCTCGACGAGATCCCATAGTTCCTCGATGATCTTCTGATCGACAACCGCGATCAGCAAGCCGGCCTTGCCGGAATTGCCCCGGAAGATGTCGCCGAAGCGGGACCCGATCACCACCCGGAATCCATAGTTCTCTAGGGCCCAGACGGCGTGCTCCCGGGACGATCCGGTCCCGAAGTCGGGGCCGGGGATCAAGATCGTTGCTCCCGCGTATTGGGGCTGGTTGAGTACGAAGTTCGGATCGGATCGCCAGGCGGCGAACAGGCCGTCCTCGAACCCCGTCTTGGTCACCCGCTTCAGGTAGACGGCAGGAATGATCTGGTCGGTGTCGACATTGCTGCGCCGCAGCGGGACGGCGGTCCCAGTGTGGCTGCTGAACTTCTCCACTGCCCTCTCCTTACAGGTCCGCAGGTGAGCTGAGCTTGCCGGTGACCGCCGTGGCGGCGGCCACGAGTGGCGAGACCAGGTGAGTACGCCCGCCCTTGCCCTGCCGTCCTTCGAAGTTGCGGTTGGACGTGGACGCCGCTCGCTCTCCCGGCTTCAACTGATCAGGATTCATGCCAAGACACATTGAGCAGCCAGCGGCGCGCCACTCCGCGCCGGCGGAGGTGAAGATCGCGTCAAGCCCCTCCTGCTCAGCCTGCAGACGCACACGGGCCGATCCGGGCACCACGAGCATCCGTACGGAATCAGCAACGTGGTGTCCCTTGATCACATCGGCGGCCGCGCGAAGGTCCTCGATCCGCCCGTTCGTGCACGAACCTAAGAAGACCGTGTCCACCGCGATGTCGCGCATCTGTTGGCCGGGCTGGAGCGCCATGTACTCCAGCGCCTTGGTCGCGGCAGTCCGGTCAGCCTCCTCACCGAAAGCCTCCGGATCGGGCACCGCCGCACCGAGCGGAACACCCTGGCCCGGATTGGTCCCCCAGGTGACGAACGGCGTCAAGGCGCTCGCATCCAGATCGACTTCGGCGTCGAAAAGCGCATCAGGATCACTGTCGAGGGTCCGCCAGTAGGCCACGGCGGCGTCCCAGTCCTCCCCCACTGGGGCATGCGGCCGGCCCTTCATATACGCGAACGTGGTGTCGTCCGGCGCGATCATGCCGGCCTTGGCACCCCATTCGATACTCATGTTGCAGATCGTCATCCGGCCCTCCATGGAGAGCGCTTCGATGGCGGATCCGCGATACTCGACGATGTAACCTTGGCCCCCACCGGTACCGACCTTGGCGATCAGCGCCAGCACGATGTCCTTGGCGGTAACCCCCACCGGGAGCTCGCCATCGATATTGACCGCCATAGTCTTGGGCTTGGCCTGGGGAAGCGTTTGGGTGGCGAGGACGTGCTCGACCTCCGACGTGCCAATTCCGAAGGCCAGCGCCCCGAACGCTCCGTGAGTCGAGGTGTGCGAGTCGCCGCAGACGATGGTCATGCCGGGCTGCGTCAGGCCGAGCTGCGGTCCGATGATGTGCACGATTCCTTGATCAAGGTCCCCCAGACTGTGGATCCGCACGCCGAATTCCTTGGCGTTGCGGCGAAGGGTCTCGACCTGCGTGCGGGACACCGGATCGGCGATGGGCCGGTCGATGTTGAGGGTCGGCGTGTTGTGATCTTCCGTAGCCAGGGTGAGGTCCGGTCGCCGGACGCGGCGGCCGGCCTGACGCAGCCCGTCGAAGGCCTGCGGGCTGGTCACCTCGTGGACCAGGTGCAGATCGATATAGAGCAGGTCCGGCTCCCCGTCCGCCGAGCGCACGACGTGCGCATCCCAGACCTTTTCACTCAGTGTCTTGCCCATTGCGGTGAGCAGCTCCCTTCGGCCCTAATGACTCCGCTGGACTTGCATTCCAGCATTCGAGACGGCAGTATCAAGACATGGACAACTCTAGCGGTGTCGGCGTCCTGGACAAAGCCGCCCTCGTGTTGAGCGCCTTGGAGACGGGGCCAACCACACTTGCGGGCCTGGTATCGGCCACCGGGCTGGCCCGGCCGACGGCCCACCGGCTGGCCGTGGCCCTCGAGCATCATCGTCTGGTCTCTCGTGATCTGCAAGGCCGGTTCATCCTCGGTCCCCGGCTCGGCGAACTGGCCTCCGCCGCTGGTGAGGACCGGTTGCTCGCCACCGCGGGACCGGTGCTCGCCCGGCTGCGCGACATCACTGGCGAATCCGCGCAGATGTTCCGTCGCCAGGGTGACTACCGGGTGTGCGTGGCTGCCGCGGAGCGGGCGTCTGGCCTTCGAGACAGCGTGCCGGTGGGCACCCAGTTGACCATGAACGCCGGCTCAGCCGCTCAAGTGCTCCTCGCCTGGGAGGAGCCCGACCGCATGCAGCGCGGTCTACGGGGCAGCCGTTACTCGGCGGTGGCGCTCGGGGCCGTACGACGTCGTGGCTGGGCTCACTCAGTGGGTGAGCGGGAGCCGGGCGTGGCGTCGGTTTCGGCGCCCGTACGTTCACCCTCGGGGAAGGTCATTGCTGCCGTCAGCGTCTCCGGTCCGATCGAGCGATTGTCTCGGCAGCCCGGCCGGCTGCACGCTCCTGCCGTGATCGCGGCCGCCGAACGGTTGAGCGAAGTCCTGCGGCGGAGTGGCGGAGAGTGATGCCGCCGCGCTAGCGAAATTTGAACCGAAGATGATCTTCGCATGCTCCGGCTTCCCCTCGTGCGGGGTGGCTGGAGGCTCCCCGCTGCTCAGATCTGCGAGAGGTTAGGGTGACGACATACTGCACGTGTGCTGCAGGACACCAGCCAGGAAATTCAGATCAATGGGTCTGACTTGGCTTGATGCTAGCGACCCAGGCAGGAGCATCAACTGTGAGCTTCGAACCTCTGCCTGAAGCACCGCCACCGGTACGGCACCGGGCCGCACGGTTCAGCGACACGTTACGGGAATGGCGGGAGGAGCGTGCCCGCAAGGACGGGTACCTGGCCACGGTCGTGCCGTACACCGGTTACGGCTCGACCAGTTGGATTCGAGTGCTGGGGCGGGTGCTGCTGACGCACGACATCACCGAACGGGCCTCGACCCCTCACCCTGAAGGGATTCGCGGCTGGCGCAGTTTCTTGAGCGTGCCGGTCAATCATGCCAAGGTCAGGGTGACCATCGGCGAGCAGCGCCACACGGTTACCGCGGATCGCAGCGGGCTCATCGATGAGGTCGTCCCTATCTCCCTCAGCCCGGGGTGGCACACCATCGGCCTGCAGGCCGAGAATCCGGATCCCCAGCCGACGATTGACCGGCCACCGAATGAGGCTCAGATCTACGTGGTCGACCCCGCAGCCCGGCTCGGAATCGTCTCCGACGTCGACGACACGGTGATGGTCACCGCATTGCCCCGGCCGATGTTGGCCGCCTGGCATGCGTTCGTCCTGAATGAGCACTCTCGCCGGCCAACCCCAGGAATGCCAGTGTTCTACGAGCGGCTGACGCGCGCGTATCGGGACGCACCAGTGGTCTATCTGTCGACCGGTGCCTGGAACGTCGCGCCCACCCTGACCCGCTTCCTGGCTCGCAACCTGTATCCCGCCGGCACGTTGCTGCTCACCGATTGGGGGCCGACCGAGACCAGCTGGTTCCGTAGTGGCAGCGACCACAAGCGCAAGAGTCTGGAGCGGCTGGCCGAGGAGTTCCCGAATGTGAAGTGGGTGCTGATCGGCGACGACGGGCAGCACGACGAGGAGATCTACGGCAACTTCGTCACCAGCCACCCTGATCATGTTGTCGCTGTCTGCATCCGCCAGCTGAGTCCGGGCCAGGCGATGCTGGCGGGAAGTGCAGGTAAGACGCACGGCGCGCCCACCGGATCGACCGTTCCCTGGCTGTATGCCCCAGACGGCTCGATCTTCGTCGAGAAGCTGAATGAGCTCGGTCTGCTGGTGGACGCCGAAAAGCAGCCCACTGTCGAGTAACCGGTGGCACGAAGATCAGCCAGTGTTCTCGGCGGTCACACTTGACAGCAAAGAGCTTCAACGAACTCCTCTGAAGCTCTTCAGGCGGCCGGTTACCCTGAGACATCGAACCGATGACTGGGTCCCTTTCTCGGCAGCAGGCCGGCGAGTTGCGCTGGGCGTCGGTGCTGTTCGTGGACCTCGCCGATTACACAGCGCTGACCTACTCCTGGGATGCCGTGGATCTCCGAGACATGCTGTCCGGGTACTTCGAGCTGGCTCGGAGCATCGTCGGTAGGTACGGCGGTGAGGTAGAGAAGTTCATCGGCGATGCGATCGTTGCCGTCTGGGGCGCGGATGCAACACGCGAGGATGACGCCGAACGCGGTGTCATCGCCGGCCTCGAGGTGCTGGCCTCGGTTGCCCGATTCGGGGAGCAACACGGACTGCCGGATCTGATGGCTCGAGGCGGCGTGGTGACAGGGCGGGTTGCGTTGTTGAACCGCGCGGACGAGGGTCTGGTGGCTGGCGACAGCGTCAACTTTGCCTCGCGAATCCAGTCGGTCGCGCCGCCCGGCAGCGTGCTCGTGGACGACGTGACGATGCGTGGAACACGCTCAACGATCGCTTATGCCTCAGCCGGCGACCACCGGCTCAAAGGCATGCCAGGTTCGATCCAGCTCTGGAGGGCACTTCGCGCGGTCGGGCCTGATCGGGATTCACAACGGCCGGATGATCTGGAAACCTCGTTCGTCGGCCGTGATCGTGAGCTGGCCGAGCTCCAGAACCTCTTCCAGACTGCTCTACAGAACCGGCGAGCCCAACTGGTCGCGGTCACCGGGCAGGCGGGCATCGGAAAGAGTCGGCTGGCGTCCGAGTTCGAGGCCTACGTCGCACGCTCCGCTCCGCAGGTCGCCTGGCTTCGCGGGCGATGCCTCTCGTACGGCGAGGGCGTGGCCTTCTGGGCTTTGAGTGAGATGGTTCGGCACCGGCTCGGCCTCCGGGCCGACCAGGCCGGCGACGCGGCGCGAGCCAAGCTGGCTGAACGCCTCCAGCAATGGATTCCCGACGAGAAGGAGCGCGGGTTCGTCGAGCCAAGGTTGTGGGTGCTTATCGACGCCTCGGACCGGGACTTCACTCGACAAGAGCTTTTTGCCGCGTGGCGGCTGTTCTTCGAGCGGTTGAGCGACGCCCAACCAGTCGTTCTGGCCTTCGAAGATCTGCACCGGGCAGACAGCGGTCTGCTGGACTTCTTGCGCTATCTGCTGGAGTGGTCATCCGACCGGCCCCTGTTCCTGCTCACCCTCATCCGCGCACAGCACGAGAAGGAAAGTGCACGCCTTATCGGGGACCACCGCAACGCAGCTTCCCTCCACTTGGACCCGCTCTCCGCCGATCTGATCGAGCAGATCTTGGACGGCCTCATACCCGGAATGCCGGCTACGCATAAGGCCAAGATCGTCGAACACTCAGCCGGTGTCCCGCTCTATGTGATTGAGACGATTCGGGCGTTGGTGGATCGTGGCCATGTCATCACCCGAGGCGACCGCCACGCTTTGCTCAGCCCGGATGCTGATCTTGAAGTGCCTGCGTCACTCATCGCGTTGATCGCCGCCCGGCTCGACCGGTTACCACCTGCCGAGCGAGACCTCGTCAAAGGCCTGGCCATCCTTGGGCACTCATTCCGGCGCGACGCCATCAGCGCGGTCACCACCGCGTCCGACGACGAGGTCGATGCCACGCTTCAGGCGCTGGTGCGGAAAGGCGTTCTCCAGGTGGTTGCCGAATCGACTTCGCCGGCCGCTGAGGAGTACCAATTCGTCCAGTCGATTCTGCGTACGGTTGCAAGCGATCTGCTGAGTCGCCGTCAACGGAAGGTTCGCCATCTGGCGGTGGCAACGCGCCTCGAGGAGACGTCTCCAGTAGACGTCGTGGAGTTGGTGGCAGCTCACTACAACGACGCCTACCAAGCGGCCCGGAATGATCCCGACAAGGATGACATCCGTGGGCGCGCGGCGGCGGCATACGGGCGCGCTGCCGCACGGGTGGCGTCGTTAGGTTTGCCTGACCGCGCCGGCGGCTATTACGAAACGGCCGCAAACCTCACCACGAACGAAATCGAGCGGCTGCGACTGACCGAATCAGCCGCCCAGATGCGCTATCGGAGTGGCCAGTACGAGAAGTCACTGGAGCTCTACGAACAGGCTGTCGCCGGACACCGAGAGGCGGGACGCGACGTGGCCGCCGCCAGGGCAGCTGCACTTCTGGCGCGCTGCCTGAGCGTTCTGGGGCGGATAGCGGACGGGATATCTGTATTGCGGCGTGCCGTCGAGGTGCTGGCCGCGAATCACGAAGTGGCGGCGGAGGCGGAAGCCCACGCCATTCTGGCGGAGTGGTATGCCTTCGCGATGACTGACGAAGAAGTCGCGGAGCACGCAAATAGGGCGCATGAGCTCGCTAGTGCCGCTGACTCGCCCAATGTCCTGTCCAGGGCCCTCAATGCCAAAGGTTGGCTCCTTCAGCGGCAGCATCACGCACCGGAGGCCGCTGCGATGTTCGAAGCGCTCGTCGAGGTCGCCCGGTCCCACGACATCCCCGGCGCGGAGCTGATGGGACGAGGAAACCTGGCCGATGTCCTATCGCAGTCAGATCTGCCAGGAGCTGAGCCCGAACACCTGGCGGCGCTCGCGCTCGCGGAACGACTGGGCGACGTCGGCAACCGAGCGGTTGCTCTCAGCAACCTCGCCTTCTATTACTTCTACACAGGCCAGTGGGATCGGACGGAAAGCTATGCCGGGCGCGCAGTGGAGTCCATCACAATCTCGGAACTGCAGAACTTCGGACACTTTCCGTTGCTCATGCTGACCGTGACCCGTGGGGACATCGACGCCGCCCGGACACATTTGCGTGAGCTGAAGAGTTGGTCGGACGATGAGGACGCCCAAAGCCGGGATTCGTACCTGATCGCCGAGGCGGGGGTCGCATTGGCTGCCGGACCACCAGCTGAGGCGGTTGTCTCAGCGGTCAAGGCGGCCAGGAGCGCGTACGAGTCCAACGGCTTGATTTCGGAAGGCTTTCGGCTGGCCTGGCCGCTGGCGCTCGAGGCCGTAATGCGCTGCGGGGATCAGGACGAGGCCAAGGCGCTCCTCGCGATGGTCGCTGAGGCTCCGCCGGGACACGTTCCCCCCTACCTTGCCGCGCAGCAGTTACGGTATGCCGCCCTGCTGACTGTCGCCGGCGGGCAGCCGGTCACCGACGCCGAGGCGGGACTGCGCTCAGCGATGAAAACACTGCATGATCTTGGCTACAGATACTGGCAAGCCCGCGCGCAAGTCGACCTGGCCCACTTGCTCGGCACACAGGACCGCCGCCAGGAAGCCGAGAATCTGCTCGCCGAGGCCCGCCAGACCTTCAGCGATCTGGATGCGAGAGCAGATCTGGAGCGTATTGCTGCCAGCCCCTAGAACGAAAGCATGCAGTTAACGAAGATCGGATCGCATGGGATTGGGCCCTGCCGTGCTCGGCGTTGGCCGGTAACGCAGAACCGCCCCAGCGGCAGGTGGATCAGTTCTGCTGGTTCCACTGCGCGTTGATGAATTCCTCGTGGAGCTCTCTGCGGTCTTTTCGAATTTTTCGTCGAGCTGCACGTACGGCACCCCTGAACGTCAGGTATGGACCGTCGCTGATTTCGAGTGGTGGCAGGTCAAGGTCGTGAATCTCGCCGGCCCAGGAGATGTGGTACGACCCGAACGAGCCTCGGATCCTGACTTCGCTGATCGCACTCGGGAGACACATCAGAGCAGACAGTGTCCCGGCGGCTGCTGCCCCCGGCACATCGAGCTTGTCATCCTTCCGGATACAACTCATGGGCCGTCCTTCGGTGCCTCAATGCGTTGAGCGGTACACCGCAGTGAACCTGCCGACGGTTACCTTCGGTTGACTGATACGAGGACTGGAGGTGAACAGTCCCTACTTGCTCGAGCGAGAGGGTCCTGGTCATTGGCTCAGGCCGCGTGAGAGCGAGTGCCCATCGGCCCGCGGGAGCCCGTCATGGTGTCAGCGTGTTACGCGAGCCGCCAGGTATGTCTGGCACGACATGGCATGGCCGCCATGGGCCGGGTCGCGTGACTGCACTTAGTCGTTCCGAATCGTGAGCGGCGGCTCGACGAGCTCGTTGCGGGGGGTGAGTGCCGTCATCAGGTGGAGACGGCCGTCGTCGAGGAGACCCGTGATCGGAGTCAGCGTTGCCTTGGCTCCGTCGACCTCGATGAGCAGCAGATGCGCCTGGGCCGCCCAGGCTGTGGTGTGGGCGTCGGCGAAGCCCTCGGGCACCCTCTCGTCGAGCTGGCCCGCCGCGCCGGAGACGACATACGTCCGGCCGCCGACCTGGCTGACCTGGAAGTTGTGTTCATGACCGGCGAGGACGAGGCGCACGTCGGCGGTGTCGAATAACGGCTCCAGCGCCTCCCGCATCTCCTCATCGTTCTGGTGGTTCGGTCCCGCCGTGTAGACGGGATGGTGAGAGTACGGGATGAGCCAGCGATCCCCCCTCCGGCCGAAGGTCGAGCGCAGCCACTCCTGGTGTTTCGGCGCCTGGAAGAAGCGGTGGCTCTCCTTCTGCTCGCTGTCGAGCGAGGTGTCGAGGCAGGCGAGTTCCAGGCCGGCGCCGTATCGCAGCCGATAGAACAGTCCCGGCATGACGGACGCCGTCTCGAGGCCACGGTGGAACCGCTCGCGGATGTGGAAGTTGTCCTCCATCTGTGCGCGGTCATCGCTGCCCTCGGAATCGGCGCTGTCGTGATTGCCGATGGCCGGGAAGATCGGCACGCGCGCGATGGCGAGCCGGTAGGGCTGGAAGAAGCTGGAGTACCAATCGTCGTCCTCTCCGCCGCCCTCCTGGTCCACGCGTCCCTCCTCACCCTGGTAGATGTTGTCACCGAGTGACAGGACAAAGCGGACGTCGTGGTCAGCGACGAGCCGTTCGAGCACGTCGGCGATGCGGCGCTGGCGACGGCTGGACTCCGCGTCGGCTCGCACTCCGACCCCGTAGTCGCCCATAGCCACGAAGCGGACCGGCGGGGCGGGGTCGTCGGGGTGCGGCCACGTACGGAACCGCAGGTCGTAGCACCGCCCGGCAGGCGCGAGGTCGTAGCCGCCGCGCTCACTGGGGACCCAGTCCCACAGCTCTCCCGCTGCCCATTCCTCACCGTCGACCTCGACGTGGTAGCGGTAGTCAGTATCGGGCTCGAGACCCTCCACCCAGACCCACGCACGTTCGTCGGTAGAGGCCTCGGCCGCAACCCCTCCGTCAGACGAGAGGACCTGGACCGTCGCGTAGCCGAACGGCTCGGCCGTCGAGCCGATGCACGTGGTGCGGCCCACCCGGCCTTGGATCTGGTCGTCATCGAGGATCTCCCAACGGCCGAGCTCCGTGCGCTCGAAGTAGAACGCGCCCCACGCGATGAGGGCTCGGTCGGAAGCGAGATCGACCAGGTGGATAAAGGGCTCGCGGTGAATCTCGGCAGCGCTCATGTGCCCGAGCATGCCCCAAGATTGGCCCGCCGTCACCGGCTCAGCAGGGACGCCGGAGTTGCCGGCTCGTCCAGCGGACCTACATTCCGTGGAATCTACATCGGCGTATGGTGTGGTCCGTGGAGGTCGACCTGGTCGGGCTTTTTCGTGACGTGGTCCGTCTGGAAGCGGAGCTGTGGAACCGGATCGAGGCCAGCGTCCAGCAGACGCACGGTGTGCCGCTGGCCTGGTTGGAGATCATGCAGGTGGTGGATGCCACCGAGGGCTGCCGTGTATTGGATGTGGCGAGAACGTTGTCGATCACAGTCGGTGGGGCGAGCAAGGTTGTGGACAAGGTCGAGGCTGCTGGGTTTTGCCGACGGCAACCTAACCCCACCGATGGTCGATCGAACCTGATCCAGCTGACTGAGAGTGGCGTGGACCTGCTAGCAGCGGCGAACGTCACATTTGTGGCAGCGCTCGACGACCTTGTTGGCGCGGCCGCATCGGCAGATGAACTTACGCGGCTGTCTGTCACTGTGCGTCGGTTACGCCAGCATCTGATGACACCGGATCCGGTCCAGATGGCGGTGCGGCGCTGATGGGGTTCCGATGACTGGTCGCGGCGACTCGTCGGTTTCCGTCTCGACGGCAGCGTCCGCCGGTCGGGGGGCCAGCTCGGCCACGGTCACCACGGCGCTGATTCTCACACTGGCGTTGCAGAGCGCGGTACCGCCGTTCGCGACCGACATGTACACCCCGGCCTTCCCGCAGGTGACGGCCGACCTGGTTACCTCGGCGTCGCTGGTGGGCCTGACCTTGACCACGTTCTTCCTTGGTATGGCGTTGGGACAGCTGCTCGGTGGCCCGTGGTCGGACCAGCGTGGCCGGCGGATGCCGATGATCGTCGGCGGGCTGCTCTGCACCCTCGGCGCCGTCGGCTGTGCCCTCGCACCGTCGATCTGGTTCTTGGTCGTGTTTCGAGTGGTGCAGGGCTTCGGCGGCGGCCTGGCGGCGGTGGTCGCCCGGGCCGTAGTGGTCGACGTCGCCAAGGGCGACCAGCTGGCCAGGGTGATGTCGATCATGATG
>DATFOP010000348.1:0-2883 GCA_035265505.1 Propionibacteriaceae bacterium
CCGGGATCCACCGAGGATCCATTGATGTTGACCCCTTGAAACGGGGAACAGGTGCCCGCTGACCTGGGAGAATGGCGTTGCTCACACGACCGTTCGGCCCAGCCAGGAGGACACCTGTTCGGTGCGATCATCCCACAGCCCCGATCAGATCACCGTCACCTTCGACCACGACCACGCGGTCGCCGACGCCGGCCTGATCCTTGCCGCCAGCCTGGCCGAGGGACTCATGCTCCCTGAGCTGCTCGATGAGTGTGTCGACCTCGGTGGGACGCCAGGGGCCGCCAACGTGGGCGACAAGGCCATGACGCTGATCCACTCGGCCCTGGCCGGCGGCGAGTGGATCGGTGACGCCGACCGGCTGCGCGCCGGTGCGACCGGCCAGGTCCTGGGCCACCGGGTTGCCGCGCCGTCCACGCTGGGGACGTTCCTGCGCTCGTTCACCTGGGGCTCGGCCCGCCAGCTCGACTACGTCGCCGGCCAGGCGTTGCGGCGCGCGTGGCAGGCCGGTGCTGGCCCGGGACCCTGGCCGCTGACGATCGACGTCGACTCGACCCACTGCCAGACCTATGGGCTGGCCAAGCAGGGCGCGACCGGGGTCGACCGGCACGGCGAGCGCGGCTACCACCCGCTGCTGGCCACTGTGGCCGGCGCCGGCGACGTGCTGCACACCCGGCTGCGGGAGGGCGTGGCCAACTCCGGGCGTGGGGCGGGCAGCTTCGTGGCCGAGGCGATCACCCGGGCGCGCCGGGCCGGGGCGACCGGGCCGATCACGTTGCGGGCCGACTCCGGCTTCTACAACCACAAGGTCATCGACGCCTGTCACAAGGCCGGGGTGGCCTGCTCGGTCACCATCAAGCTCACCAAGGCCGTCCACAAGGTCATCGCCCAGATCCCCGAGGGCGCCTGGACGCCGATCCCGTACTGGCTGGAGGGCGGCGCCGACGTCGCCGAGACCAGCTACCGGCCCTTTGGCCGCAAGGGAAGGGTCATGCGGCTGATCGTGCGACGGGTCAGGCCCACCCCCGGCTCGCAGCTCGCGCTGTTCTGCGACTACGACTATCACGGCTTTGTCACCGACCGCGAGGGAGAGACCCTGGCATTGGAGGCCGACCACCGCCGCCATGCCGAGGTGGAGAACACCATCCGCGACCTCAAGTACGGCGTCGGGCTCAACCATCTGCCATCCGGCAAGTTCGCCGCCAACGCCGCCTGGCTGACCCTGAACGTGCTCGCCCACAACCTGGCCCGCTGGACCAGCCGCATCGGCCTGGGTGAGACCCTGATCACCACCAAGACCCTGCGGGTCCGCTATCTGGACCTGCCCGGCCGGCTGACCCGCTCAGCGCGGCGATGGCACCTGCACCTGCCCACCCGCTGGCCCTGGGCCAGCCGGTTCCTGCTGGCGCTGGACCGGCTACGTTGCGTGCCGTTCCCCACCTGACCGCCCGCACCATCGCCGCCCCACCCAGCCCACCCATGGTCCGCGGCAGCCTGCCTCCCCGACGGCTCCAGCGCCCATCGGTGCCCGCTCCGGCGCCCCGGACTCCTGAACACCAAGAGCGGATAGCCGCCTATACGCCTCCGGGCTCAACCCACACCTCAGACCCTCTGAAATCCCGACGGCAGAAACGGACACGGTGGATCCCGGCTAAGCCAGACGTAGAAGAAGTCGGAGAGGTCTCCGTACTGGATAGCGTCGTAGTAGGGCGGGTCCACGATGACCGCGTCGAACTCATCATCAGAGAAGGGAAGCGCCTGCGCGTTGCCGCGGATGACCTGGGCGGGTCGATTGCTAGTCTTCGCGCAGTGGCGGATAACGAGTTCGATCCATCGAGTGGCGCCAGCAAGGTTGCCCGAGCTGTCACCGAGCGGGTGGATCTCGACTAACCAACGTGTCCACGAGAGCGGGGCAACTCCAGGGCATGCGTTCGTCCAGAACCTTCGCCGCGGACACTACGAGTTGGCGGCTGAGGAGGCGATCACTCGACGGCTGCCCGTGGCGTTCGACGAGTTGGCCTTGGCGATCTGATCACAGTCGAGGTCACGCTCTAGCGCACGACGGGTCGGCGCAATGCAACAGCGCCGAGGAACCCTTCTGAGCAACGTCCTTCCAGCGCCCCCGGCTGAGTCGGGGGCGCTGGACTCTTGAGAAGACACAAAGCGGCACTTCGATTGAGGAAGCTAAGGCTCGGGTTGGATCAATTCGGCCTTGCCTTAGAGTTGGTCCTACTTCCCCTCGGACGTCGGTAATCCTTCGGCGGAGTCGTGTGCGGTGGCCCTGGACCTACCCCAGTACCACTCAACCATCGCGACCTCTCGGCGCTCGGCGAGCCATTCCTGAAATAGCTGCGTCTCGATCGTTTGGGAGGTTGCCGGGTCTAGGATGGCCGGAGTGATTTGGAGCACCTTTACAACGGCATATCCAGAGCGATCAGCAATGGGTCCGACTACCTCATCGGGCGATGCGCCGAAGATCAGCTCCGCGAACTCGCTGGAGAGGTTAGATCGACAGAGGCGCCTAAACAGCTGTCCGATGTGGTGCTGCTCCTCTACGCTTGCAGATGTGAAGCGACGTTGTGCTTCTTGGTAGAAGTCATGGCTGCTCTGAGCGGCACGTGTAGCAGCTTCCGCGTCTTCGAGAACGAGCCATGCGAGCAAGGCGGTATCGAAGTCTGCGCGATGAAGCTTGAAGTGTGATTCGATGCGTCCTTCGGCGATGCGTGCACGTAGTTGCGCGAGCGCCAACTCCTCGAAGAGACGTTGCTCGAGCTGCGGATGTGTCAGCCCATTCTGCTTGAGCCATCTCTGCGTAAGGTCCGCTGACAAGAGGCCACGTGCTCGACGGAACCTGTCTAGCGCGGCTTGGAGCTCTTCATCGGAGAT
>DATFOP010000349.1:0-27589 GCA_035265505.1 Propionibacteriaceae bacterium
CCGGTGCTCAACTACGGCAAGTCGCACGTTCAGTGGGAGTACACGAACGAGAGTTACTACCAGGGTGTCGCCTCCGCTGAGGGTCAGGACGTCCGCCTCACCCTGACTAGCGACCTGCGGATCGGTTTCGAAGGTGGCCAAGCCAGTGCCCGGACGCTCCTCAAGGAGGGCGACGTCCGATTCGTCGCCTTGTCCTGGGGCGGTGCGGTGCCGCCCAGAGACTTCGCCGATGCCTATAAGCGGCAGGTCTGGACGGCGCACCACTGGCAGCACTGGCTGGCCAGGGGCCAGTTCCCCGACCACCCGTGGCGCAACTATCTGCAGCGCAGTGCGCTGACCCTCAAAGGCTTGACTTACGCGCCGACCGGTGCTGTGACCGCGGCCGGCACCACGTCGCTGCCCGAGACGCCGGGCGGCGGGCGGAACTATGACTATCGCTTCAGCTGGATTCGGGACGCCACTTTCGCTCTCTGGGGCCTCTACTCTCTCGGTTTCGACTGGGAGGCGGTGGACTTCTTCGCTTTCATCGAGGACCTGGTGGAAGGGGAGGACGACATCCAGATCATGTACGGGATCGGAGGAGAGAAGAAGCTCGTCGAGCACGAGCTTGACCACCTTCCCGGCTACGGCAATTCACGACCGGTAAGGATCGGCAACGCCGCCTACGCACAAAAGCAGCACGACGTGTGGGGCGCCTTGCTGGACTCGGTGTACCTGCACTTCAAGGCCGCAAACCATCTCGACAACCGGATCTGGCCGATTCTCGACAAGCAGGTGAGTCAGGCACTCAAGTACTGGCGGGAGCCGGACGCGGGCATCTGGGAAGTCCGCGGCGAGCTCAAGCACTTCACGTCGTCCAAGATCATGTGCTGGGTGGCCGTCGACCGTGGCGCAAAAATCGCCCGGATGACCGGTGAGGAGGGAAAGGCGGCTGAGTGGGAGCTCGCTGCGCAGGAGATCAAGGACGACATCCTTGCCAACGGCCTCGATAAGCGGGGCGTCTTCACCCAGTACTACGGAAACGACGCCCTCGACGCCTCGCTGCTGCTGGCGCCGCTGGTCCGGTTCCTGCCCGCCGACGACGAGCGCATCCGCAAGACGGTGTTGGCCATCGCCGACGAGCTGACGGTCCATGAGCTCGTCCTTCGCTACAAGGTCGAAGAGACCGACGACGGCTTCACTGGCGAGGAAGGCAGCTTCACCATCTGCTCGTTCTGGCTGGTCTCGGCACTGTGCGAGATCGGTGAGTACCAGCGGGCCCGCAAGCTTTGCGCCAAGTTGCTGTCCTTTGCCGGTCCGCTACTGCTTTATGCAGAGGAGATCGATCCTCACACCGGGCAGCATCTCGGCAACTTCCCACAGGCGTTCACGCACCTGGCGTTGATCAACGCCGTGCTGCATGTGATCAAGCTCGAGGGTCGCCAGCACGGTCATGATCCGTCCGCGTGGGCCGGCTCGATCGGCAATGGCAGCTGACTCCATACTGGTCGGCGTGAGTGCCGCCGAGTGGGTTCCGCCCAATGCCGATATCGAGGAATTGCGCGCCGCTGCGGTCGCGTGTAAGGGATGTGAGCTGTGGGAGCCGGCCACCCAAGTGGTGTTTTCAGCAGGTAACCCGCGAGCGCCGATGGTGCTCGTCGGCGAGCAGCCCGGCGATGCGGAGGACCGTCAGGGTATCCCGTTCGTCGGGCCAGCCGGCAAGCTTCTGCAGCGTGCGCTTTCGGATGCCGGCGTTGCGGTCGGCGATGTCTATGTGACCAACGCCGTGAAGCACTTCCGCTTCACCGAGCGGGGCAAGCGCCGCATCCACGCCACGCCGCAGGTGTCGCACATCCAGGCCTGCAGGCCCTGGCTTGAAGCCGAGCTGACCAACGTCAACCCAACCCTCATCGTCTGCCTCGGCGCCACGGCGGCTCGGTCCCTGCTGGGAGCCAGCTTTCGGGTGACGCAGCAGCGGGGGAAAGTTCTCGAGCTTCCGACTCCCGTGGGTGAGCGCCGGGTGCTCGCGACGGTGCATCCGTCCTCGGTGATCCGAGCGACCGGCGAAGATCGCGATGTGGCGTACGGCAGCCTGGTCGATGATCTGCGCGTTGCCTCGGACGCAATCTCCTAGACCGGCGCCTCTCGTATCCGGCGAACCTTCCTGGTCTCCGGATCGTCTAGCCAGGTAGACAGCGTCGCGATGGTCGGTTCATGCATGCGTCGGCCACGAGCGAAGGAGAACGAAGTGTTCGATACGGTCGGCGGTCTCCCCCTCCACGCGTTGGTGTTGCATGTCGTTGTCATCGTGGTGCCACTGGCCACGCTGCTCGCACTGTTGTTCGCTTATCCCCGGACACGCAACTGGGCGCGGTGGCCGTTGGCGGTGGTAGCCGTGGGGGCTCTGGGCGCTACCTTCGTCAGCAAGGAGAGCGGCGAGGAACTTGAGCAGGCTCTCGGAATCAAGCCGGGCAACCCGGTCGGCGACTTGATCCAGGAGCACGAGCAACTGGCGAACCAGCTCCTGATCTTGGTTGCCGTCTTCACCGTCATCGCGGTGGCCAGCTCACTACTGGTGTCGCGCCTCAATGTGGCGCCGCGTCGGCCGCCGTTCGCGATTGAGATCGGCCTGCCCGTACTCCTGGTTATCGCTGGTTTGGTGATGGCCTTTTGGGTGTACCGGGTCGGTGACATCGGCTCCCGCGCTGTCTGGAACCCTGAAGGCACCGTCAACTACTCGACCTCGGCGGGGCAGTAGCGAGTCAGCACTATCCGTTACCCAGCGCAGCTGGCCCTTCCTCGCGGCGGATGTCGATGATGGCTCCGGTCTGCTGAGAGAGCAGCACGTCGAGCGACCTGCGGGCCACCTCTTCTGAGGACAGTAACGTTCCGGCCGGTTCGGTGCCGAAGGCGCGGACTCGCATCGGCGTGGCCGTGCGTTCGGGATTGATGCAGTTCACTCGGACGCCTGAGGTCGACCACTCATCGGCCAGCGCCTGTGTCAGATTGACGACCGCGGCCTTGGCCGAGGAATACAGCGAGTAGCCGGAACGGCCCCGAGTGTAGGAGGAGGAAGTGAACAACAGCAGCGACCCGTTCGACTTGGCCAGCTGCGGATAGAACTCCTGCGCGATGAAGATCGGCGCTAGATAGTTGATGTCAGTCGCGGAATAGATCGTTTCCTCGCTGGTCTCCGCCAGCTCACCGCGGGGGAGCAGGCCCGCAGTGTTGACTACGAAGTCAACCTGGCCCGTTTCGGCCACCACCTCGGCGGCAACCCCGGCAATCTCGGAGCGGCGCTCCACATGGGTTCCGGTCGAGGATCGGGAGAAGGTCCTGACCGTCGCGCCGTACGAACTTGCCAGAGCGGCGATGTCGCCCCCGATGCCGTAGGAGCCGCCGAAGACCACCAGCGTCTTCCCGGTGAGCCGCTGCCGATAATCCTCCTCGGTCAGCGCGGCGGGCGAGTCGGCCGAGGTGAGCTGGAACAGCTTGTCAGCGATGTAGACGTCGATCGGCTCGGTGACCTTCATGTTGCGTTCGTGACCAGAAACCACGGCGATCGGCACCTCTGGGAGGTAACGCAACACCACCGTGCAGTCGTCCGTCGCAGTGAAATCCGGGTCGGAGGCAGCATTCGCGTACGCAGCGCGAATCGTCGACAGCCGAAAGGACTGGGGCGTCTGGCCGCGGCGCAGCAGGTGACGGGGAAGGACGTCGGCCATCCTCCCGTCACCCGGCGCTACTTGGATTACCGTGTCCGCCGATGGGATTGCGGTATCGACGGCGGTGTAGGTCTGCAAGGCATCGACGTTCGCCGCGATGATCGTCTGTGACACGAGGGGGCGTACGGCGTCGTGCAGCAGCACGTTGCACTCCTCTTCCCCCAGCGCTGCGAGCGCAGCAGCGGTCGTGTCGTTCCGTGAGTCGGCTCCCTCCAGGATTTGAGTGACCTTGTCGTATTCGCCGCGGCGGACGATTTCCCGCACTTCATCGAGGTAGCCCGGCGCCATCATCACGACAATCTCGTCGATCAGCGGCGACTGCTGCATGGCGGCGATCGTGTGCTCGATGATCGGCTTACCCGCGATCTTGATCAGTTGCTTGGGAATGCTGAGACCGACGCGGGTCCCCGTGCCACCAGCAAGAACCACCGCCACGTTCCGCAGAGCCACTGCCGCAGCTTACCGTCGTCCGTCCGCTGTGTCGGCCGGTTGCCGATGGCGGCACCCGCGTAATCTTCGGCTGCATGGCCGGCGTGCAATCGAGGAACTCCACTGAATCGGTGAATCCGCCGACTGCTCGCCCGGCGGAGCAGCGGTCGTCTGCCGGCGTTGAGGTCCATCCGCTGCATCGACAACTGGCGGCGCTTCCAGCCGGGGCGGATCGTACAGTCGTGGTCCTGCCGGGAAAGCTCCGGCGATCGACCGTCGCGGCGTGGCTGAGCCCTTTCCGCTCTGATCGGTTGCACATCATCTCGGCCGCCATTGGATCGGAATGGCGGCTGGCCGAGATGTCGATCACCCATCACGTCGCACAGTCCGCCGAGCATCTGAACTGGCATCTGAAGATGCTGGGTCCGATCGATGTGTTCGTTGATCTTGCCGGCGACCCGACAGATTATCCCGAGGCGTTCCAGCGGCGTTTCTTCCATCTCCGGTCCGGCGGCTGCTACGCCGTCAGGTTCCCTCGGAAGAACAGCGGCGCCTTCGGGGGCCGGGCAAGTGAATGGATCGGTTACCTCGTCGACCCTGGACGGCTGTCTGGCTCCGATGCCGTTGCCGACGCGGATCGCCCCTCCAACGCCGCAAGGCACTCCGCGGTCGTGGAGTGGTCCGAGTCCACGGCGGTGCTGTCGGCGGGCCGGGATTTCGTGCTTCTGCACAAGCAACAAGATCATTATCTGAAGCTGCGCGACGCCGAGACCAGCCGGGTGCTGGCTGTCCGTGAACCGGACCTGGAGGTCGGGGTTCTGTCACGACGGGTCGCCGGCGGCTTCGAGTGTGCGGCCACCGTGATCTCACATGAGTCTGCTGTTCCCATCCCGGCGCTGCCGACGCGGGTCGAATATCCGACCTTGTGGCTGCGCCACTACGCGGGTCGCGTCGCCTTGGCGGGCAACACCTTGATGTACGCCGATTCGTCCGTGCTGCCGGATTCCTTTCGCCACCACCTCCAGCCCAATCCGGGCAATCTTCGATTGATCAACGTCTCGGCGGATTTCGCCCGCGTCCCCCATGATCGGCGGCCAACCAGGACGCTGCCGGGAACCTTCTATCAGATCGAGTCGACGTTCCCCGGCCACTTCGGTCACGTCATGACCGAGCTCGTGTCCCGTTTGTGGGGCTGGGCCGAGGCAAAACAGGCGTTCCCTGATCTGAAGGCGGTCTTTCACGCCAGGCGGCCACGGGAGGCTGCGACGGCCCTGGAACGCTACATACTGCAGGGCTATGGCATCGCCGCCGAGGACATCGTGGCGCTGAATGATCCGGTCTACCTCGAGTCAGTGGTGTCAGCCTCGCCGATGTGGCACAACCACGTTCCGCACTACGTGCATCCGGACGTCACTGACGTGTGGCAGCGATTGGCCGAGGGCTTGATTGACGCGAATTCGCCGACGTACGACCGGATTTTCGTGTCCCGGACTTCGCGTTGGAAGCGACGCGTCTGCCGTAACGCAGGTGACGTCGAGCGCCTCTTCGAGGCGCACGGTTTCACAGTGATCTATCCGGAAACCCTCGACCTCGGCGTTCAAGCAGCCCTATTCGCCAACGCCACCGTGATCGCTGGATTCGGTGGTTCTGCTCTTTTCAACATGATCTACGCCAGGAAGCTGCAGACCCTCATCGTGCTCAGCCATGAGGCCTACACCGCGCGCAACGAGCATCTGTTCAGCTGTCTCAGCGACATCACGGTTCACTACTACTGGTCCCCGCCGGACATTCCGCACCCGCCCGGCGGTTGGCTCCAGGAGGCTTTCTACTCCGGCTGGGAGTTCGACTTTGCGCGCAACGAAGGGTCGCTCAGGAGTCTGCTGAGCTCATTGTGACTGTTGCCTCGGACGAGGACGGGACTTGCGACGCATCAGCGTCCGGCCGCCAGCGGACCCGATCCGTCACCAGATCGAAGCGGCCCCAGCGGTACGCCCGGTCCACGAGGTGGCGTTGGTCGATGGTTGCCGCCGCGTTGACGGTCCAGCCGAGATCGGTCAGAAATCCGTGGCGGAAGAGCTTGCCGCTCATGCTGTCGGCGGCCGGGTAATCTGGACAGGTCGCGATTGTCAGGCCTAGGCAGTTCATGCCGTCCAGCCGCGCGGAGTCGGCAGACATCCACGAAGCTTCGTCGGACCCCTGGCCATCTAGTGCCACGGCAAAGTCCGACTCACTCAGGCGGAGCACCTTGACCAATGTCGCCACCGCCGTTTTTTCCAGGCGCTCAGAAGCCTTGATCACCATGAGGTAATGGCCGTTGGGCAGTGCTGATCCGGGTCTTGAAGCCGACCCCATCGGCTGGTCCACGATCCCGATACGCGGGTCCCAGCGAGCATAGGATCGCAGCACCGCGGCATTGGAGCGACTGGCCCCATCGATCAGCACGAGGATCTCGATGTTGCGGTAGGAGCTTCGAACCACGCTGTCCAAACACGAGCGAACCTCATCCGGCCGCCCGTCAACGTTGGTGACCACCACACTCACGCATCGTTCTTGGCGTGGCGGTGCAGGCGTTCGCCACCGCCGGATTCGCGCGCGAAGTGCCGGGTGGACCCGGCGCCGGTACTCGGCGCCGACTCTGGATCTCATGGCATTTGTCACGGTGCTTCGACATCTCCTGGCATCGCTCGGCGGGCAGCGATTGTCGACACAATAGCCATCAGCCACCCGAAGGCCGCTGTAAAGTGCCAGCCATGGCCCGGGGGTCCGAAGGGATTGCCGCGCCCACCGCCACAGTTGCTGCGCGAAAGGCACTCGGGAAGGCGCGCCGGCGGCTCGAGCGAATGGGACAACGCGGCCGGCGTTCAATGCCGTCGCTGGTGGCCAGGCCGGTCGACCCGACGTCGCCGGATGTCGTGGCCGCATTGCGTCGTTGCGTCTGGACGGATAGCGGTGACCTTCGGCTGGAGGGCTGGAGTTACCTGCCTGGCCGTGACCATAAGCAGAGTGCGGTGCGGGTCTACGCCACCACCAGCGGAATGGATTTCGCGTGGGAATCGACGGTCGTCCAGCGCGAGGATTTCGAGGTCAACGCCTTCTCCTCGACGGCGGAGGACCTGTCCACCACCGCCTGGACAGCCACGTTCACCTCGACGGGTTTGGCTAGCGTTCTGAAGGCCCTGCCACGAGAAGCAAGGCGGCACGGCCAAACGGTGGAATTCGGCGTCGTGATCGAACTCGAGTACGGCAGCGAGCGGCATCGGACACCGTTGACGAAGCGCTACCGATGGGGATCTGCGGGCCGGATTCCTGGGCGGGCGCTCGACGCCGATTCCTGGGTCGCGCCGACGTGGCGGAAGGACGTTGGTCTGGTTCTGTGCGTCCGAAGGGCCGGCGTTGTCACCGCGGCGGTCGAGCTCACCGACCAGGACATCGCGCTGTATCTGCGCAGCATCGGTGACGCTCGGCCGACCGGGCTGTCGCGAATGCCGGACGGTGGCAGCCTCGCCGTGCTTGATCCCGGAAAGCGCCTGCAGACCGTTCGGATCTCGTTGAATGAGCTGATGGGGGCAGAGCCATGCCAGCTCGCCTGGGCTGACGCGCACGGCGACACGCCACATCCCGTTCTGGCAGACCATCCCGCAGTCAAGGTCCAGGGGCCGACCACAACTGCGGTACAGGTATCGGCTGATCGGCACGGCGGTCTCCAACTCGCAAGGGTCGATCGTCTTGTGCAAGTCGACGAGATCCACCTGGTCTCCCCATCCGACCCGCGACTGGTGCTGTCCGGATCCTTGGCGGGGCAATGGAGCGGTCCAGTCACGTTTGAGCTGAGGGGTCCCCGAGACACGCTGTCGGCAACCGCAGATCTAGATGGGGGGACGTTCACCGTCTCCATTCCGCTCCTGCGCGATGACATGTGGGGCAACGCGCGACTGGCGCCGATTCCTGGTGAGTATCGCCTGTGGGTCGTGGACTCTCGGGGCAATCAGCAGCACGGCCTGGTCTCCACGTCGGCGATCGCGACGCTGTACCGATGGGAGTTCCCGGATCAGTTCAACGTGCGGATCGAGAATCACCCGGATGGTGGGCTCTGGCTGGTCATCAACGATCCCAGGCGACTGAAGGAGATTGGCGCCTACGCTGCCAAGCAGCTCCGCGCCACCTATCACCGACCTGGCGATGTCGGGGTCGAAGAGGCAATCTACTTCGAAAGCTTCATCGGCAAGTTCTGCGCTTGCAACCCGAAGGCGATCTTCGACGAGATTTGCCGGCGAGAGACCGGACTTCGGTTCTACTGGGGTGTCAAGGATCTGTCGGTGCCGATTCCCGCCCAGGCCACCGCGGTGACGATCCGCAGCGCTGAGTGGTGGCGGGTCCGCCATCAAGCGAGATACCTGGTCACCAACGACTGGCTGCATGACACCTTCCAGCACCGGCCGCACCAGCGGGTGATGCAGACGTGGCACGGCACCGCGCTCAAGCTGCTCGGCCTGGACCGATGGAAGGCGCGCGACAGCTCATCGTTCGTCCGATCCGTGCAGAAGGAGAGTGGGCGGTGGGACGTGCTGCTGGCAGAGAACGCCTACAGCGTCGACCTGATGCGGCGGGCCTACGACTACTCCGGTCACGTCCTCGAGTCCGGCTATCCGCGGAACGATATCCTCACCGCCGACGCCGGGGCGGCCATGCGAGAGCAGCTGCGGTCGCTGCTGGGTATTGGGCCCAATCAACAGGCGCTGCTCTATGCGCCGACCTGGCGCGACGACCGAAGCTCCATCCCGAACGACCTGGATCTAGCGGCGCTCGCGGAGCGATTGGGCGACGCGTTCGTGATCTTGGCTCGGGGGCATGCGAACACCTTGCGCCGAAACGCCGAACTCAGCCTGGCCCGCGTGATTGACGTCACGTCTTATCCTGAGGCCTCAGATCTGTTCTGTGCTGCTGATCTGTGCATCACCGACTACTCGTCGGTCATGTTCGACTTCACCGTCACCGACAAGCCACTGCTGTTTTTCACGCCGGACTACGAGCGCTATATGAACGAGCAGCGCGGCGTCTACTTCGAGCTGAAAGAGCGGGCCCCCGGTCCCATGCTGACCTCGATGGAGGACCTAGCCGACGCCGTCGCCGACAGCGCAACGATCAGGCAGCAGTGGGCCGAGCGTTACGAGGCCTGGAGGCAAGAATTCAACGCTTGGGATGATGGGAAGGCCTCTGTCCGCGCCGCGGACGCACTTCTGGCGCCCTAGCTCCGGCGCAGCGACCTCAGGCGGGCCCACGTCTTCGGTCCGACGTGCGGCTTGACGATCTGGATCGCCGCTCGTTCCAGGCGAGACTTCTGTTGCTTCGCCTTGGCTTCGCGAATCAAAGGGGAGCCAGCCCCGGGGCTGGCATTGCGAAACCTGGTGTACGCGGCTGCAAGCTGGTCTGTGTTCGGGTCGTCGAGGTCGGCCAGCACCAAGTTGAGCAACCGTCCCTCCCGCTCGAAGTCGAAGCTCCATCCCGAAAAGAAGGCTTCTCGAGACCATCCGCCAGGCGGGTGTCGTATATCTGCCGCAGAGAGGACCTGGTCTATCTCATGCCCCCTGACGGCCCCGATCATGTAGTCATTGCTCGATGTGTAGGTATCTGATCCGACCAGAATCACCCGCTTGCCCGACTCGCAGTACAGCAAATTCATCAGCGCGCTGCCAGCCACTCCGGCGATGACCTTGGCACCGCGGAAGAGGGCCACTTGGTCGGCAAGGGGCATGGTTTCGGGCCGAACTGTCTGGAAACCTGCCTGAATGAAGCGCTCGGTCAGCTCGGCCTCGTTGCGGCATGGACGAATGGAGCCCGGCGGGCGCAGCACGAAGATTCGCTCGGGAATCTCGCCAGGATCAGCTTCGGTGACGAGATTGCGACCGATCGTTGACCACACGTCGGCGATCCCAGGGTGCACATAATCCGGCATGGAGTACATCGGGGTGACGCCGATCAGGGCGTCGACCTGGACCGCCTCATCGCGTCCGTAGAGTTCGATGTCGTCCGGACCGATTCCGTACGCAGCCAGGACGCCATACACGAAGCCAGGCATCTTGCCGCCACCCGTTCGTGAGAGCAGAGCCTTGAGCTCAGGATGCCGCTCTTTCGCCGGAGCCCAGCCCCAGAGCCGGGAGACCACCTCGGACATGAAGTGTCCGAAGTGGCCTGGGTACTCCGAGGCCAAGTTGAAATAAGGTCCGTCCAGCCTTCTGCTTGGCTCGTGCGGTGGAACGTCGGTGAAGAAGTGTGACTTGCTCGACAAGGACGTGCGCGAGAGCCGGGTGTACTGGTTGTGACGATAGGTCTCCGGAAGGACGAGGTTGTCCTGCACCGCGATACCGAATGGAAGGCAAACGGCTCGGCGGTATTCGCGAATGGATAGGGGCGGCACCGAGTAGGTCTCACGATGGCCCTTGAGCGGCTCGGCGTTGCGTCGCAGCACGCACCGCGACGTGAAGTTGACCGAGGGCATCCGCTCCAGGAGTACGCCGATCTCGTCCCCGCGAATGTCCAGAATGGCGTCCATTTGTTCGTCGCGCAGTTTGGCGTAGCGGGCGACTCGATTGGTGAGGATCAGATGGTCCTCGTCGATAACCATTCGCCCGACGGCGTCGGCCATGTTGATGCGGTCTCTTTGCGCCCAGGTCAACGCCGGTTCCTCGACCGCACCGCGGACCGGCATCAATCTAGCCAGCACGGGCCACAGGTGCGGGTCGTACGGTCTTACGTCGGAGGTCCAGTTCGTCGTTCGAAACGTCCGGACGAAGAAGGCGCCGCCAGGTTTCAGATGAGAGAAGACGTTGCGGAACAGGGCAGCATGTTTCGACGAGTTTGCCGCATCAATGAGGATCAGGTCGTAGCGTGCCCACGCCGCCAGCTCGGCGTGGAGACGGCCCTTCTCCGTCTCGGCGTGAAACTCGCGTAGAGCTAGGCCTGGGTAAGCCAGCGAGACGAGCTGGGTCAGTGCGCTGGGCCGATCGTCCACCAGCACGGCAACATTGCCGGCGGGACAGCGGTCGAGCACCGCTTGAAGGTCGACCACCGCCGCTTCCTCGGCCCGCCGCAGGCTTCGGTAACCGCCACGACGCCGTTGTCCTTCGGCATCCTCGGCCTGAGCCCCTGTATCCGATCCCGAGCAGTCGCCCTGGTCGAGGACCGGAAGTTCAAGATCAACGTCTAGGGCGGCGTCAACGCGATTGCGATAGAGCTCGATGAGCGTCGGTTCCGAGGCGGCGGCCAACAGCCCGCTCCCTTCGCTGGCTGGTTCCGGGGTCGACGCAACACGATAGCCGTCCATCCAAGGCCGTCGCTGTAGAGTTCGACCATGTCAGCGCGGGCCCAGACATCCCTTCGCGCCTCGTGAATCGTGTGTCAACCGTCCGCCGTGGAATCTCCGCTCGGCGTCTGACGTCTCCAGCACTGTCCAGGCGTGTGGCTGCAGTCCTTCGACGTCTCGGCCAGGTCGGAGAGAAGATCGTCGGGTTCGGCGGACGGATCCGCAGATTCGTTTCCGCGCCGTCAGGCAGGTCAACTCAATCGCTGCAACCCGTCCCGTCAGACTCTCCTGAGCTGGTGGCCTACCTCCGGGCAGTTCGGTGGTACGACTCCGTGTTGGAGCTCTCGGGCTGGGCCTATCACGTCGGCTGGCCTGACGATGCTGACGTGAGAATCTTCGCTTCGTCCTCTGGTGGTCGGTCGGCGCAGTTCGAGGTGATCCGCGAGTCCTCGGAGCTCGTCAACACGGTGGCCGGAGATGCGACGCGCGATCACTCCGGGGCAGCATTCCGGGCACGTCTGGCTGCGACCGAGTTGATCGGCTCCGAGCGAGGGGATGCGACCTTCAACCGCACGTGGTCGGTGGACGTCGTGCTGGATCGTGAGGGACGGTCAGATCAAGCCACATTCTTCCGCCGCTTCCGGTGGGGTTCGGCCGGTCAGCTCGGCGCACAGGATGTCGGCGGCTGTCTGGTACGTCCCAACTGGGAGGCGAATGGCCGCCTTACGCTGACAACGGCGAGACGCGCGGTGACCGCCGTGGCGGTAGACCTCACAGAGAAATCGGCGAACCTGCGGTTGCGGATCGTCGGCGATTTCCAGCCCAGCCAGGCGCTGCTGCGAAATGACGCGGGCGAGGAACGGGAGGTCCCGCTTTCTGCCGACGGCCAGGACTTCGCGGTGCGGGTTGATGCGGCTTCGCTGGCGACCAGCGGCCCCCCTGAGGGCGCGGTAAGGCGCCAGCGGTGGTACCTCTCCGTCCTCGACGACCGTGTCGCCCGACGGGTGCATTGGTCTGGGGAGGGTGGCCGCGGACTCGTCCGGGCGTATCCGGGAGAGCCGCGGTGCTCGGTGCGTAACGCACCCAGTGGAGTGGTGCGCTTCGACGTCGCCACGCCCCGACCTCTGCTGGACGGCGTCGAGCTCGTCCGGACCGAGCCTGCTGCGTTGAAGATCCATGGGCGCTACGAGGGCGATCAGGACGCTTTGGCGAACCTCAGACTGGACAGCGGGCGGGTAGCTGTCCAAGCCCTGGACGTTGAAAGCTCCGGCCGAGAATTCACCGCCGTTTTTCCGCTCGTGCATCAAGAGACTTGGACAACGAGCGAAAGACCGCTTCGTTCCGGCGCCTACCGAGTGCGTACGGCGGGGGACGCCGCGGCCGAACCTTCGCAGGATCTGCTGGATCGGCTGCCGGACGTGATGTGGACGCCGTCACACCAGGTGCAGTTGGAGATCGACCGGGGGGGACGCCTCCATATCCGAGTGGGAGCACCGCGACCATTCGCCGAAACCGGAGCGTATGCGCGTCGCCAACTGCGACTGAGATACCGACGCACCCCCTCGGCGCCGGCCGCGGCTGCCTACTTCGAGAGCTGGGCGGGCAAGAGTGCTTTCGACCAGACGAGGGCGGTGCATGACGAGCTGGTCCGTCGACGTTCAGACCTCACCCGTTACTGGGGCGTCGCCGATAGCTTCGTCGAGGTGCCAGACGGTGCCGTCCCGATCTTGATCCACACCGCCGAGTGGTGGAACGTTCTGGCCACATCTCGCTTGCTGGTCACGAACTACTGGATGTCTGGGGCGTTCCGCCGACGGCCCTACCAGCGCGTCCAGCAAACCTGGCACGGGACTCCCTACAAAGCAATGGGACTCGACCGGCTTGGGAGGGGCGAGCGCCCGGGATATGCGGCGAAGATCAAGCGCGAGGTCGACCAGTGGAGCCAGTTGATCGCCCAGAACCACTACAGCGCGGAGATCTTCGCCGCCGCGTACGGGTTCGACAATCAGATGTTGGAAATTGGCTACCCGCGCAATGACGTGCTGGCCCAGCCTGTGGACACGGATCTGTTGCAGGCATTGCGGGACCGGATCGGGTTGCGCCCCGACGAACTTGCCGTCTTGTACCTCCCGACCTGGCGCGAGGACGACAAGGTCGTCTACCGAGGCTTGGACTTCGATCGACTCCTGAGCGGGCTAGGTGGGAAGGCTCGATTGCTGGTGCGTGGCCACGCAAACACGGTGCGCCACGACTCCACCCTGCAGCATGCGGGATTGATCGATGTGACCCTCTATCCGAACGTCAACGACCTGTATCTGGTGTCCGACGTGATGATCACCGACTATTCGTCCGCGATGTTCGACTACAGCGTCACCGGGAAGCCCTTGATCTTCTTCGCGCCGGACCTCAGCCGCTACACGGGTGAGCTCCGAGGGGCCTACTTCTCGCTTCCCGACCACGCTCCCGGGCCTGTTCTTGAGACGACCGACCAGGTCATTGAGGCAATACGCGACCTCCTAGAGGTCAACCTGTCGTACGCCGAGCGCTACGCCGCCTGGCGGCAGAAGTTCAACTATCTCGACGACGGGCACGCGGCCGAGCGGGCTGTCGATGCACTACTCGCCGACGCTCGGTGACATGAACGCTCCCTGCCGCTAGGCCAGGCCGTCTCGGATGAATACCCGGTCGACCAGTCGCTCCGTGGCGTGCCCGTCGTCAAGATCAAGGAATTCCGCTGTGAAGGCCGCGTAGGCGTCGGCGTAGTCGCGTCGCACAGCGGGCAGGTCACGAGCGGCACTCACCACGTCAGTGGTGGTCTTGAGGTGAGGCCCTGGCGCGGTGGGTTCGTAGCTGAACAGGGATCCTCGCGACGTCTCGGTGTACTGCTCGAGATCTGGCACCATGAAGATCATCGGCTTGCCGGTCAACGCGTAGTCGAACCGCAGCGACGAGTAGTCCAAGATCGCCGCGTCGGACGCCAGGCACAGATCGGCCACGTTGGGATAGTCGGTGACGTCGAGAACGTTGCCGCGGGATCCCACTCGAGCGTCGACCCGGGCGTTGAAGGCGTGGCCGCGGACCAGCACCATGAAGCTGTCACCGAGAGCAGCCGCCAGTCTCGGTATATCGAGGAAGTCGACCATCGAGGCCTTGAAGTCGTTCTGGGCCAATTCATCCCGGAACGTTGGCGCATAGAGCAACACGATCTGGTCGGTACGGATGCCGAGCCGGTCCCGCACGCTGGCTGAAATCTGTGATGCTTCCGCGCTCAACAAGACATCGTTCCGCGGATAACCGATCTCCAATACCTCGTTGGAAAAGCCGAACTCTTCGCAGAGCGCCTTGGTTCCATACGTCGCGGGGGAGACCAGGTAGTCCCAATCCTTGGCTCGGTCCAGGTAGGACTGGATGTGGACCTTGTCCCGGTTCTGCCACGCCCAGTGCGACAGTCCCATCTGTTTGAACGGGTAGCCGTGGAATGTCTGGATCTGGATCTGATGCGCCGGCTTCTTGTGATACATCGGCTGGTGCATGTTGTCCATGTAGAAGTGCGCCTCATGCAGCAGTCGATACCACTCGGCACTGTCATGGAGGACTGGGATGGCACCTTCCGGTACCGCGACAGAGTAATCCGCCACGGCCCAGTACAACCTGTGCCGGGTACCGCGGCGGCGCAGCTCCTGGTGTACCGCCAGGGGATTGCATGCGGCGACTTCGCCGAAGTAGGACCGGAAGAGCACTGAACCGCGCTCGTAGTCGGGACTCGAGACGCGGCTTTTGAGCGCGAGCTGCAAGCGCTCCTGCTGTCGGGCCCCCCGCTCGTCGTTGGTGAGCGGCGCTTCCACTACGAGCTGAAGTCCGTCCGGTTTGGCCAGCCGGAGTTGGCCCCGGACACTGCCGGTGACAAAAAAGCCGGGGAGGGTGTCAATCACCGCCTGCTCGGCATGAACAGGCACGTCCACCGTCGCCTTTCCTCCGGCGCTTTCGGTGCACTGCAGCAAGTAGATTCCGACTGGCAACACGGTGGGTCCCAGCCGCCAGGGATCGTGACGCAGTGACACGGCGGCCTGGAACCGGCCGGGACCGCTCGCTGTTGCTGTGGCCGCCGCCCGGGCCCTCGGCGCTGTCACTGAGAACGTCAACCGTTCGGCCACAACGCCGACCAGTCCGCCGCTGATCAGCAGCACACCGTCCTCATTGACGATCGCCGACTCGACCCAGACGCTTCGTGGCTCGTCGAAGATGCAGAGATTCCGGTGGAGTGTACGACCGGGGTAGGGGCTGGTCTCTGGAGGAAAGGTGATCGCGTCGTCGGCGACCACCGCGGCCGGCGCCCGGGTGCCAGCTAGCGAAACGACTCGAGCGGTCCACGCCGAACTGGCCAGCTCGACGCTCCCGTCCGGCATCGAGATTGGTATGACCAGACTGCCGTCACCCTTGTTGTCGGGCAACCGACGGAGCGGCTCGCGGACCCAGAAATCAGCTGCCGGATCGCGAAGTTCCAATTCGTAAGGCGTGAAGCCGTAGGTGCCGGAGACGGCAACGCTCAACGTTCGGTCTTCGACTCGTGCCTCATCAAGCGTGCACCGGATCGGAGTGATGGCGATGGCAAAGCCATCCCGTGCGGTGTAGCGGGGGACGGCCTGATGGCTGCCGAAGAGGTGTGCCGCTAGGCGTCCAGCGGAGCTTGAGCTGTCGATGCCGCGAAGCAGGCTGTCACGGGTGATGCCCGCCGACGTCACCTCGATCATCAGCTGCCAGTCCACGCGCTCTGCGGACCGATGGCGCCGCCACAGCACGTGGGGATCCACCCAGGTGACGAAGCCGGACTTCTCGTAGTCGGCGTAGCGGTGTTTGGACGCGGCAGTGACCTCGACGGTCGGGCGAGGGTGTACCTCAAGGGGGACTTGACGTAGACCGTCGATTTCCTGGCACCAGGCGCGGATTGTGGTGCCTACGTCAGCCAGGCTCAGGTTGTCGATGTAGGCCCAGCCCTCAATCTCCAGCCTGCCGTCGGCAGTCCAGTGGGCCCGCCGGGTGGCAGTGATCAGTCCGAGCTGGTGGTCGGCTAGGGCGAGCAGTGGGTCGGTCAGCGGCATGCCCAGTGCATGGCGGACCTGGGTGTCGAGATAGACCCGGCCGTCGCGGGTCACGGTGGGTGAGCTCTTCGGATTGTTGTGACCCAGGCCCATGAACCATTCGACGTCGGCGCGCTTGTCCTCGATAACCAGCTCGGTGGCGACGCGATGCTGAGCGGACACCCGCTCCCAGACGTAGGGGGTGATCTCCTCCGTGAGCTTGGTGAGACCATCACGCAGCATCTCCCAGAACTCGTCGTTGCCGTGTTGAGCCGCCTTGATCGACAGAGGAAAGTCGTTGCTGAGGTAGTGCGCGAGCCGCACTTCGCGTGGCCTCTCGAAGCCTGGACGGTCCAGCTCCGCCAGCGATGCATGAGCCGCATCCAGCCGCGCCCGAAGATCCTTGACCTCGGCGGCCTGTTGGGTGATGGAGGTCCGATCGTCGCGAACCCGCCAGTTGTGCAACACGCGGGACAAGACATCGAAGGATGAGGCCCGCACATATGCACGCGAAGACACCGCTTGGTCCTCGTAGAGCACGCCAACCGGAAAGGTCATCTGGTTGCGTTCCCAGAACTTCCGGCGATAGCACTTGCTCCACGCCACGGCGTTGACCTGAATATCGGGGTACTCGCGAAGCGTCACGGCCGGCCGGGACAGGCGGTGCGCAGCGCGGATCCACCAAGCGGCTGGCCAGGTGCCGGCCGAGCTGAGTCGCTGATAGGACGCGACCGCGAAATCGGAGCCGGTGCGCCGCAAACTACGGACGTAAGTTTCGACGGCATCCAGCTCGAGCGTGTCGTCGGAGTCCACGAACATCAGGAACTCGCCGCGGGCGGCCTGAGCGGCCGTATTGCGAGCCGCGCCCAGACCGGCATTAGCCTGCCGGATGATCTCGATTCGGGAGTCGCGCTGTGCGTACGCCTCCATGATGTCGATAGATCGATCCGGAGACCCGTCATCGATCAGGATGATCTGTAGCCGGGGATGCGTCTGCTCGATCAGGCTGTCCAGACAAGCCGGAAGGTAGCGCTCCACCCCGTAGACGGGGACGACCAGGCTGACCAGGGGAGCAGATCGGCGGCCGAAACGTCGGCGCAGCATCCGAGATTGGCGAGCGCCCCGCCGCGCCAGATATTGCAGTCTCGGTGGCATCCTGTCCAGCGCCTGGCGTGCCAGACGGACAGCCGTGCTACGGACGTTTGTCGACATGCTGACCTCTTCGTTGCCTGGGCGCTCGCCCGTCGATGACCTCCGCCGCTCGGCGACGAGGTTACAACAGGACATCATGAGCGCTTGATTTTCACAGTTCTGCGCCGCGTCGGCTGCAGGCGCGCTCAGCTCCGGGCAGTCACCGCCCGGAGCCTTGACGGCGCCACAACCCGATCTGGTGCACCGGCCAGCTCGCGAACGAAAGCTGCGAACGCCTCGGCCGACTCACCGTCGGTGAAGTCGCCCAGGACATAGCGCTTGAGTTCGGAGCGGGCGTTGGCCAGCGGGTCTGTCCCGAGCATCTGGTCGAGCACATCCTCGAGATTCGACAGGTCACCCAGAAGCACATATCCGCCTCGGGCCACCGGGTGTTCGCTGCGGAACTCCTCGATCGAGGCTCGCATTGAGGTCATGGCGTAAGGCTTCTCGGACTGAAGGAAGTCGGACACGACGCTGGAGACATCTGAGATCAGAGCGTCGACGTGATTGGCGCAGTCGACGACAGTCCACGTCTTGTCGGCCTGCTGGCCCCAGATGTGCTCGCGGCCGGTTCGCTTCTTGTCCGCGGCCAGAAGTTTGCCGATGGCGCGCACGATGGTGCGGTAGGTCCGCTTGTTATAGCTCAGCGGGTGCGGGCGGAAGACGATCGTCACTCCACGGCGGAGCAGACCCCGCACAATGTCCGAGCCGCGGCTGAGGGAGGAGAAGTCGACGTCCGGGCTGATCCCCTGCCAGGTCGGGGCATAGAGCACCTTCAGGGGGGCCTGCTCGGCGATCGGGCCCCGAGCAGGTCGGATGTCCGACGCTTGGGGACGGCCGAGCATGACGAACTTCTCGGCCGGGACCACGATGCCGTGACGGGCATACCGGTCGATGCCCGCCTGACCCGACACGACCAGCCGGTCATAATCGGCATGGCGCGGGTGGAATGCGGCTGGCTTATCGGAATCGCCGTGGTTGAGCCATACATGGGTGATTTGTCGGTGCTTGAGAAAGCCGAGGTTCGCTGAGGCGTTCTGGACGTAGTAGAGGGTCCGGAGGCTCGGCACAAGAACCCGGCTGAGGTGCGCCGCGCCGCGGGAGCCCAGCTGCACAAATGGTGATCGCAGGGATGGCTGGCCGGTGAGGATGCGATCCACGTACTTCTGATGCAGATTGATGATCACGCAGCGCTCGCCGGAGCGGAGCAGGTGCGGCTCCCACATCCGTAGTTGCCACGAGCCGCCCGTCTTTCCCGCGTAGGCCATCCCAATGGTCGGGCCATAGGTCCGCAGGGCGCGCTCCAGCCTCAGATTGCCGGTCAAGTAGCGCACCAGCACATCAGCGGCAATGACATAGAGGGCCAGCAGAAGTACCGCCAACCCGATGAGCACGATCGCCGGCACGCGCAGGGCAGCGACCACGAGCGCTAGGACACCGCCGCCGATGCCGACGGCCGAGTAGAGCCGCGCGGGCACCCTCGACTTGACGGGTGGTCCATCAGGGACGCCAGGTAGGCCAATAGCGTACGAGGGCCTGAGATCAGGATCGGGACGCAACGCGGCTGGAATAGCGGGCAGCAGAAGGGCCAACCCAGCTGGGCCGGAGCGCCAGATGGCGACGGCCGCAGCGAGCAGGAACAAAGCCGGTGCGATCCGCCGTGACCGGGCCATCAGGTCGCGGACAGTCCGCCGCGCTGCGGTGCTCGACAGCCTTGCCCGCCCGACCACGCGGACAGTATGCCTTAGATATCTCGCCTGGCTGGGCGTAGAAAAGGCCGTGCCACAGAGGCGCCATTAGACTCGGGCCGTCTTGCCAGCGGTGGCGGATCGTCAGCACCGCTGCCCATCGAATGAGGAATGTTGTCGATGCCGTCAGCGACAGAAGCAGGCCACACGCCTCTGCGTCGCGGGACTGTGCTGGTCGGCGACGTCCTGACCGCCGTGCTTGCCACCCTCGGCACAATTGCAGCGCTCAACGATGCCCGAGCGCTCGCCTTGGGCTGTCTCGGCCTCGCCGTGCTCGGCTCCGCACTCCGCACTGTCTCGCGATGGCGCTTGGCCGACGTTATGCTGCTCGGCACCGCGATGGCGCCGCGATGCCTACTGGCGGCCGGTGCGGCGGTCGCTCTGTACACCGCAGATGTCGGGGAAGCCGCGGTACTACCGACCGGGCTGTCAGTCCTTCTGCTGAGTGGCGTGATCGCCGCGGAGCCTCTGCTGGGGCGGGTGGCGAGCTTCCAGGTTCCCGTGGTCGCGCACCTTCCCGGTGTCCGGAGAGCTCAGCCTGCTCAAGACCTCAGTACCGCTGTCGTGGGCGCTGGTCTGGTTGCCAGTGCGACCGGGTTGGTTCTGGCGGCAGTTGGAGGTTCCGCGTGGATCTGGGTCGGTGTGTGCCTGGTGGCCGCCGTGCCTGCTGCGGTCGTTGCCGTGGGCGGTCGAGCTCGGATCCAGGCGACCCGGCGCTTCGCTAAGCGGGTGGGCCGTGCGGTATCCGATTATGCGCCGGAGTTCGTTGTCTACACCGCATGGCCGGAGGATGGCTCGTACCAGGTCACGATGTGGCTGCCGTACCTCAAGCGGGCCGGTCGCCGCTTCCTGGTGATCACTCGGCATGCCCTGCCGGCGCAGGCCCTGGCCGAGCTCACCGACGTGCCGGTGGTGGAGGCTCGGCGGATATCCGACCTCGAAGCGCTGCTTCAGCCTTCGGTGAAGGCAGCGTTCTACGTCAATGCCTCGTCCGGCAACGGCTACCTGGTCCGATTTCAGCACCTCACCCACGTCTTCTTGGGCCACGGCGACTCCGACAAACCAACGTCGTACAACCCGACCCACGCCATGTTTGACGTGATCTTTGCCGCTGGTCCCGCCGCGACCCGCCGATATGCCGCGCACGGGGTGCCGATCCCACCGGAGAAGTTCACGATCGTTGGCCGGCCGCAGGTGGAGGATGTCGCGCGGGTGCAGCGCTCCATCGCCGACATCTCTCACCCGGTGGTGCTCTATGCGCCCACCTGGCGAGGTCATGTGCAAGAGACGCTGCTGCACTCCTTGCCGGTGGGTGATCGGATAGTGTCTGCGCTGCTGAAGCGGGGCGCCACGGTGATCTTTCGGCCGCATGCTTTCAGCCGCCAGTTCCCCGAGGACCTCGCGGCAATCGAGCGGATCCACCGACTCCTCGCCGCCGACGCTAGAGCCACTGGGCGTGCCCACCAGTGGGGCGCCGCGGCGGAGACGGACCAGACCATCCTCGACTGCATGAATCATTCGGACGCGATGATCTGCGACGTGTCGAGCGTGGTTTCGGACTACCTCTTCTCTGGCAAACCGTTCGCCATGGTGGCCGTGCCGTCCGAGCCTGCCCGGTTCGTCGAGGACTATCCGGTGGCCAAGGCGGCGTACGTCATCCGGGGTGACCTGAGCAACCTGGATTCCGCCCTCGACGACATGCTCGGCGACGATCCCCTTGCCGCTCAACGGAAGGCCACCCGGGTGGACTACCTGGGCGACTTCCCGCCGGACAGCTACGCCTCCGCCTTCGTGGAGGCGGTGAGATCAATCCCAAGCAAGGTCGCCGCCGTGGAGGAGGACGAGGAGGCGGCGGCGGATGAAGAGCCGGCGGAGGACGACCGAGCGCCCAAGCCGGGCGCCTTGCGCCGATATCAGCCGTTGGTCATGAGCATCGGTCTGGACCTGTTGGGCACCGCGATTGCTGCCGTCGCCTTGGCGAGTGCGCTGTTTGCCGGCCCCAAGCCGCTGACCGCGGCTCTCGTGACGGCCTCGATCCTGGCCAGCCTGCAGTCGGTGGGCCCGGATGTGCGCAGCCTTGTCGGGTGGGAGCGTCTGGTCAGCCGCTTCACGGCCACTCGTGCGCTGCTCCTGAGCACCATCGCGGTGATGGCGAGCGGGACCGCCGGAGTGTCGATCTGGATCGCGGCAGCAGCCGTTGTGCTGGCCATCGGCGTCAGTGTCGAACCGCACGTCGCGGAAGCATGGGGCGGACTCGATCTCGAGGTGTCCGGGCTGCCGGGCATCAATGCGGCGGTGAAGGAGCCGATGTCGCGGGGACTGGTCCCCTTGGGAACATGGGCGGTAATCCTGATCGCCAGCCTGGAAGTCGCACTGGGATTCTCGGGATCGGTCACCGCCGGGGCGGCCGCGCTGCTTTTGTTGCTCGTCGTGGACGGGGCGACCAGAGCGCTGATCAGGGCGCATCGGGTCCTCGCGGCAGACAGCCGGGTGGCGGAGGCGCTCGCCGCGTACGCACCGCAGTTCGTGGTCTACTTCGCGGCAGGCGTCGGCGCTACCTACCAGGTCGGGATGTGGCTGCCATATTTCGTACGGATCGGCCGGCCGTTTGTGATCCTGACCCGCTCAGTGGCGGTCGCCCAAGAGATGACTCGGTTGGTTCGCCAGCTTGGGGTGACCGTGCCGGTGGTGAACCGGTCGAGCTTGCGCAGCCTGGAGGAGGCTGTCGTGCCGTCCATGCGAGCCGCCTTCTACGTGAACAATGCGGTACGCAACACCCATCTCATCGAGCGGCGGGAGCTGACCCATGTCTGGCTCAATCATGGGGATTCGGAGAAGCCCTCGTCTTACAACCCCGTGCACGCCATCTATGACCTCATCTTCGTCGGGGGTCAGGCAGGCATCGACCGTTACGCCCGCCACGGGGCGGTCATCCCAGCCGAGAAGTTCCGCATCGTTGGCCGGCCGCAGGTGGAATCGATCGAAGTCGCGCGCGGACCCATAAGGCAACAACCGCAGCCGCCTATCGTCCTCTACGCGCCCACCTGGCAAGGTCCCTACGCCGACACGCGTGTGTACTCACTGCCGCTGGGCCGGCAGATCGTGGAGCATCTGCTAGAGCGTGGGGTCCGGGTGATCTTCCGGCCACATCCCTTCAACCGCCGCTACCGGCCGTGCGTCGCGATGATCGAAGAGATCACCCGGCTGCTGGCGAACGACCGGGCGAAGAACGGGAAGCGGCATCTGTGGGGAGCCGTTGCGGAACAGAAGATGAGCATAGAGCAATGCTTCAACGCCGCCGACGCGATGATTTCCGATGTTTCGGCGGTGGTGACGGACTTCTTGTACTCCGAGAAGCCGCTGGCCATCGCGTCAGTCGGTCGGACGCCGAACGAACTGCTTGCCGCCGTGCCGGCGGCCCGGGCTGCGTACGTCCTGCGACAGGACTTGAGCAATCTCGAGGAGGTCTGCACCGACCTGTTATGGCGAGATCCGCTCAGTGACGTGCGTCGCCAGACGAAGATCTACTACCTCGGCGGCTTCGACGAGGCGCACTACGCGGACGCGTTCCTGATCGCCGCGCGAGGGGTCATCGACGGTGACGGCATCGCGGCGCCGCAGCCCTCTGTCGACCAACCGGTGTCGACCGACGCTGGCCCCACGGACGCCGCGCCGGCGGAGACTAGTCGATTCCCAGCCCCGCGTTGAGCATGGCGACCACAGCTTGCGGTTCCGACAGCTGAAAGCCGTCGACCGCCGTCACGGGCACTGCACCGCTGAGGCTGCTGGTCCAGAATGCGGCCGCCGATTGCCGGAGCGTCTGGGCGGAGAAGAACTCGATTGAAAACGGAATGGTGGCCCGAACGAACAGGTCAAGCACCTCCCGCCGCGTCACGCCGGGCAGCAGGTTGTCGTCCAGCGGCGGAGTGAGCCACACCCCGTCGGACCGTTGACAGAAGAGATTGCCGCGTGACGTCTCCGCGACCTGTTCAGCGGGGGTGAGGAAGTAGGGCAGATGTCCGCCCTGCTCTTGCTCCGCCCGTTCGAGCTCGCGTCGATCCGCCCATTTGTGGCGCCAGCACCGCACCGACCGTGCAGCGAGGGTCAGCCTTGAGCCGCTCGGCCGCGGTCCCAGGGCGGCGACAGAGACGTCGAAGGCCAGACCTGCGACCTCCGGCCGGACGACCAACCGGACGACGCGGCGGGCGACCGAGCCGGTGTCTACGGCCGTCACGGCGGTGGTGATCTGACCGGCAAGATCATCAGGAAGCCCTTCGCCGTACAGCTCGCGACAGGAGCGGTCGAGCCTGGCGAGGTGGGCCGCCAACCGGCGCACGGATGAGCCTATCGCCAGCATCGTTTCCAACAGCCCGCCGGATCGTTGCCAATCGCTGACCAGGGGTGGCGAAGGTTGCAGCTCCGGATCTAGGTCCGAGCCGAGCGCCGCGACGAGAGGAGCCGCCTTGGCCAGGCACTCGTCCCATTCCTTGATGGCGACGCTGTCCACGGTGATCCCGCCGCCCACGCCGAGCTCGATCTGGTTGTTGCTGCACTCCAATGTGCGGATAAGGACGTTGAAGTCGGCACCGGCCAGGGGGCTGCTGAAGCCGAGTGTCCCGGTGTAGCTGCCGCGAGCAAGCGGTTCCAAATCCGCGATCCCAGCCAGGGCAGAGTATTTCGGAGCACCGGACACCGAGCCGGGAGGGAAGGTCGCGCCGAGCAGTCGGCCGGTAGTGACGCCGTCAGTGAGCTGCCCGGAGACCGTCGACACCAGATGCCAGAGACCGGGGTGGGCCTGGAGCTCGAGCAGATCATCCACCGTCACGGTGCCCGGTCGACATACCTGCGACAGGTCATTGCGCATCAGATCGACGATCATGATGTTCTCGGCCGCGTCCTTAGCGGAGGCCCTGAGCAGCGGAGAGTCAGCATCTCCAGGGGCCCGGATCGCGGTGCCCTTGATCGGTTGACTGGTCACTGTCGAGCCCCGCACCTGGAGAAACAGTTCCGGACTCATGCTCACCACGGCTCGGGTCGGGATGCCGACTTGTTGATCACCGAGCCTGGTGATCAACAGCCCGCCGTACGCCGGATCGAGCTGCGTGGCAAGCTGAGCGAACACCTCAGGCGCGCTGTCTGCCGACGATGAGACGAGCCGGGTGCATAGATTGAGTTGGTAGAACTCGCCGGCGTGGATCCGGCCGATCGCGGCATCGATGCTGGCGAGATAGCTCAGCCGCGTGCTCGCCGGCGGCGACGGTGTGGTGAAACGAGCAGCCGACACTGTCGGCGCGGTCTTGGCGACGGTGCTGTGCATGAGCCCGCGCCAGGCCTGGAGTTCGGCGCTGACGTCGCCTTCCCGTCCCGCCAGGCCGAGGGTTTCGAACGTCCAACCGCTGGTCGGCTGCCAGCGGAGCAGCGAGTCGTAGAAGCAGGCCGCGCTCACCCCTGGAGTGAAACCGAGGCAGCTGAGCCAGCCGCCACCAATGACCGCGACGGGGTGTGACCTCTCGACAGCGTCGTCCGCGACGGTCGGTTGGTCGTCGATCAACGCCAGAACGTCGCCGACCGTCGCCGCTGTCATCGTGCGCAGTGGCGAGCGCATCACAACAACCCCTCCTCCGAACCATCGGCCCCACAGCACGGCCGGATGATCAACCGGATTCAGCAGCGCAATCAGCGCGGCGGGGTCAGGCCCAGGACCGAGCACGATCGCGGACGGATGCGCTTGCCGTCCTACGAGCCGCCCGGTCCGGTCAGCGGTCACCACGGAGGCTGGCCAGAATCCGATCGGCGCTGCCGCCAAGCTCGAGCAATTCCGCCAACTCGGTGAAGCGAGCTGAGTCCCTGGGCGCCTGCGGCAGTAGCAGATCATCCCAGCCGACGTCCAGATCAAGATCTCGAACCACAGCGACGACCGCCGGCGCCACCGCCAGGTAATCGATCGCCGCACCAAGCTTCGACCGGACGGAGGCGCTGATCTTGGTGTGTGGATCGCTTGCGGCGGCCAGGATGCCGTCGAGGCTGCCGTACGAGTTCAACAAGCCTGCGGCGGTCTTGTCGCCGATGCCCGCCACACCCGGCAGGCCATCGGATGCATCGCCTCTCATGATCGCGTAGTCCACGTATGCGGACGCCGCAATTCCGTACTTCGCCCGTACCCAGGCCTCATCGACTTGCTCATGCTTGCCCACGCCACGGGCGATGTAGAGGACGCGTACAGAACGGCCGTCGTCGACCAGCTGAAAAAGATCCCGGTCGCCGGTGACGACGTCGACCGGCATCGGAGACGTGCTGGCCAACGTGCCCAGCACATCGTCCGCCTCGTAGCCGTCCTTGCCAACCACGGCGATGCCGAGGCTCTCCAAGACGGCCAGGATCAACGGCACCTGGACGGCAAGATCATCTGGAGCCTGTTCGCCGCTGGTATCGGACGAGGCCGCCATCTCGGCAACCACGGTTTGACCGGCACCAGCGACCCGATGGGCCTTGTACGACGGAATCAGCTCCACGCGCCACGCGGGCCGCCAGTCATTGTCCCAGCAGCAGGCGAGGTGGCTGGGGGAGTAGGTGGCGACCAGCCGGCTGATGAAGTCGAGCAGGCCACGCACCGCGTTGACCGGGGTCCCGTCGGCCGCACGAAAGGAGTCGGGCACGCCGTAGAAGGCCCGGAAGTACAACGAAGCCGTGTCCAGAAGCATTATCTTGCGTTCACCCACAGGCGAATCCTGGCACGATAGCGCCCATGGAGAAGCTGGACCGTCGGATCCTCGCGCTGCTGGCGCGCGATGGTCGGATGTCCTACACCGATATCGGAAAGGAAACGGGACTGTCCACCTCGGCGGCTCAGCAGCGGGTACGGCGTCTCGAGCAGCGTGGGGTGATCAAAGGGTATCGAGCGGTACTCGAGGCGGGAGAGCTCGGTTTGATGGTGACCGCTTTCGTGGCGATCAAACCGTTCGATCCAAGCCAGCCCGACGATGCGCCGGATCGGCTGCAGCACATCAGCGAGATCATCTCCTGCTATTCCGTGGCCGGCGACCCCAGCTATCTGCTCAAGGTTCAGGTCGAGAACATGTCGCAACTGGAATCCTTGCTGGCACGGATCCGATCAGACGGCAAGGTCTCCACGCACACCACCACCGTTCTCTCCGTGCCGTTCGAGGACCGTCCCCAGATCTAGCCCCAGCGATGGCTGCCCTAGCTGCCCCGGGCGAGCGCCAGCCCACCGTCACGATCCTGCGCAACGGTCTGATCTACTCGCCTCCAGAGGTGGCTGCAACCGCGCTGGTCATGATCGACGACCGGATCAGCTTCGTCGGCAACGACGCCGGAGCCCGAGCGGTGGCGTCCGGAGCACCCGAAGTTGATCTGAACCGCCGACTGGTGACGCCAGCGTTCGTGGACGCGCATCTGCATGTTATTCAGACCGGTCAGCTCATCGCCGGCATGGATCTGCACACCTGCCAAAGCCGCGACGAGGTTCTGACTCTGGTGAGCTCGTACGCGTCCAGACATCGCGGCCGCCGGATCCTGGTTGGCCAGGGCTGGGACGAACGTAGCTGGCCGGACCCAAGCCCGCCGACTCGAGCTGAGCTCGATCGCGCGGCCGGCGGCGTGGCTGTCTATCTCGCCCGGGTGGATGTCCACTCAGCTGTGGTGTCCACGGCACTTCAAGATGAACTGCCGGCGATCACAACCGCGGAGGGCTACCGGGTCGATGGCCTGCTGACCCGCCATGCTCATCACCTGGCGCGACAGTGGATGGATCTGCTGTTCTCCGACGGGGAGCGTCGCTCGGACGCCAGAACTGCGCTGTGGCAGGCGGCGTCCCTCGGAGTCGGGGCGGTCCATGAGCTGGGTGGGCCGCATCTCGGACCGATCGAAGACCTGATCCGGGTGCGTGAGGTGGCCGATGAACTGGGCATCGGCCTGGTGAGTTACTGGGGCGAATTGGCCAGCTCCGAGGCGTTGGGGAAGGCCCGAACGGTCGGCGCCGCCGGGCTCGCGGGCGATCTGTGCATCGACGGGTCGATCGGCTCCCACACGGCGGCGCTGTTCGAGCCCTATCGCGATCAGGTTGCCGCTGCGAACGGCCGGGGGGTTCGCTACCTCACCGATGATGAAATCAGCGGCCAC
>DATFOP010000350.1:0-2944 GCA_035265505.1 Propionibacteriaceae bacterium
ACGAGTCCGCCGGACCGACTGTTCCTCAGGAGGCTTCATGACCACCTCGACCATGCCCGCTCCGTCAACGGCTGATGCTTCTGTCGTCGATGGCCGGACCAGGATAGGCACGATCTTGGTGACCGGCGGTGCCTCCGGACTCGGCGCGGCCACCGTCGATGCCGTACGGGCGGCGGGGGGCAGCCCGCTGGTACTCGATCGCGCGACACCCGCTGACGACGTGCCGTACGAGCAGGTCGATCTCGCCGATTCGGCGGCGGCCGAGCGAGCGGTAAGTGCCATCGTGGCCGCCAACGGCGGTCGGTTGGACGGTGTCTTCACAGCCGCCGGGATCGATTCTTGTGGACCTCTTGATCAGGTTCCGGTGGCGGACTGGGAGCGGGTGATCAAGGTCAACCTGCTGGGCACCGCCGCGGTGATCCGGGCGGCACTGCCCTACCTCAAGCGGAGCAAAGGCCGGGTCGTGACCTGCGCCTCCACGCTGGGTATCAAGGCGGTCGGCGACGCGACGGCCTACTGCGCGTCCAAGTTCGGCGTCGTGGGCTTCACGCGCGCGCTGGCCGCCGAGACGGCGGGCGAGGTGGGCGTCACGCTGCTGATCCCCGGCGGCATGCACACCCCCTTCTTCGACGGCCGGACCGAGCAGTACAAGCCGCCGGCCGACGCCAAGCTCAACCAGCCGGCCGACGTGGCCGCGGCCGTGGTTTTTGCCTTCAGCCAGCCGCCAGGCTGCGAAGTCCGCGAGCTGGTGGTTTGCGCCTCGACTGAGGGTTCCTGGCCCTGACGGTGCGGCATGTCCTGATTCTGCGTGCGCTGGGACTCGGGGACTTCCTGACGGGCGTGCCTGCGTACCGGGCCCTTCGCTCGGCGTACCCGGACGCGCTGCTCACGCTCGCTGCCCCCGCCTACTTGAAACCGCTGATTGGCCTGAGCCAGGCCCTTGATCGGTTACATCCCACCAAGGGGCTCGGCCGGCTTGGTCTAATGGGTCCGCCGCCTGATCTGGCGGTCAATCTGCATGGCCGGGGCCCGGCGAGCATCGATGATCTTGTCGCGACCGGAGCCGGAAAGGTCATCACCCACCGACATCCGCTGCGCCCAGGTGTCGAGGGTCCGGATTGGCGGGATGATCTTCACGAGGTACGCCGCTGGTGCCGGCTGCTGGAGTGCCAAGGGATCCCGGCAGATTCGGCCGACTTGCGGTTGTCGTCGCCCGAAGTGGAGCCGCTGGTCGCCGACGCGGTCGTGGTGCATCCCGGCGCGGCAGCCCCCGCCCGACGCTGGCCGGCTGAACGCTTCGGGGCCGTCGCCCACCGGCTGGCAGTCGGCGGCCACCAGGTCGTAGTCACCGGCACGCTGGACGAGGCGAGCGCGGCGGCGGTCGTGGTCGGCAGCGGCGGACTGCCGCAGGACAGCAATCTGTGTGGCCAGCTGGATGTGATCCAGTTGGCAGCTCTGGTGGCGAACGCGCGGCTGGTCATCTGCGGCGATACCGGCGTCGCGCACCTGGCCAGCGCGTACGGCACGCCGTCGGTGCTGCTGTTCGGACCTACCCCGCCGAGCCAGTGGGGTCCGCCTGCCGACGGTCCGCACACTGTGCTCTGGCATGGTGTGACCGGCGACCCGCACGGTGATCGGGAGGACCCGGGCCTGCTGAAGATTGGCGTCGATGACGTGATGGAGGCGGCGGCCCGATACCTGTCGGACCCGACCCGCCAGACCAACGGCCGCGCAGTCTGGTCGTATCGTGACGTTCTGACTTGAGGAGGCGGCCGGGTGTGTCTCGCCACCCCACAGGTCCATCCGCGCTTTCGGTTGAGGATCTATTGGCCGTGGTCGCGGAGCGCTTCGGCCTGGACGCTCCGATCAGCGCCAGCCGGCTGACGGGCGGCTACGCGAACGATGTGTTCCTGCTGGAGGGCCACGACCTGGTCGCGCACGTCAAGCATCCGCCCGCGGACCTCGAAAGCCTCGCTTGGGAACATCGCCTGCTGAGGCTGCTCGCCGATCGACTGCCGGAGGTTCCACCACCGCTGCCGGACCGAAGCGGCTCGACCTTCTTCCTGAACCAAGGCCAACCCGTCTGGCTCACGCCATTCGTGCAGGGCAGTCCGGCGCAGCAGTCAGACCGGCAGCTGGTCGGCGCCGCACTCGGACGCCTGCACGCAACGGAAATCGACCTGCCCACTCGGCCCGGTCACGCGCGACTTCGCGACTTGCCGATTCCGCCGCTGACAGAGATGCCGGCGATATTCGATGGCTGGCTGGAGCTGATTGCGAAGGCTCGTACGGATCTGATTCGGCTCCTCTCCGATATCAACCGGACCCGGCGACTGACCGTCGGCGTCACCCACAACGACGTCTTCCCCGGCAACGTGCTGGTCCAGAACGGATCCGTGACGGCCCTACTCGACTGGGAGGAAGCCGACGTCGACTGGCTGGTGTGGGACCTGGCGACGAGCCTGTGGCCGTTCTGCGATATCGCTGACTGGCGTCGTGCGATCACCGATTTCGTCACCGCCTACCGTGGCGCCGGCGGCAGAGTGCCGGCCGAGGAAGATGACCTCATCCTGCCGCTCGTTCGAGCCAAGCGGATCCTCGAAGTACTCCGAGCACCCACCGATCGGCACCCGCGTTGGGACGTCCAACTGGCCAATCTGGAGGCCTACCAGGCGCTCGCTTGAGCCAGGCCTAGCTCGCAGCGTCGACGAACGCCGCATCCCAGTCGCGTAGGAAGCGCTCGATCCCGTACCGCTCAAGCGCCGCTCCGCGGGCGTTCTGTCCTCGCCGGGTGGCCTCATCAAGGTCGCGCAGCAGCACCCGCGCCGCCCGAACAAGATCATCCACATCGCTGGACAACGCCCCGCAGTCGGGCGGGACTGCGCGGGACGCCTCGGTTGCGTCCAGCACGACCACGGGCATGCCCAGCAGCATGGCCTGTATC
>DATFOP010000351.1:0-2032 GCA_035265505.1 Propionibacteriaceae bacterium
TACGAGACCGTGATCAAGCTGCTGCCTCGGTTGGTGTGGCGGGGCCTGGACGCAGCTGACCGGATGCACATACTGTCCGCTTGGTCCGGCGTCGCCCATGATGCGGCCGCATGCGCGATAAGCGCCGACCAACCCGAGCGGGCGCTCGAACCACTGGACCAGAGCCGGTCAATGCTGTGGGGGCAGCGCCGCGAGCTCCGCTCCGATCTCAGCGAATTCGCCGCCAGATATCCGGCTCTTCGGAGTTCTCGGTGGGTAGGGCCGTCCTGGCGTGTAGCCGTGTCGGTCCAGGTGAGTGAGGTCGAGGCCCCTCAAGATCGTTAGCGACCAAGCTGACTGATCGAAGGGCCTCGACGATGGCTGAGCCTACGTCGTGCTGTGCGGTGCCGGGTGGCTACTGCGCGCGCGTCGATATCTTGTTCAATCTGGCCGGGGTGCACGTGCTCGATGTGGCCCGGCTGGAGGCCCGCGGGCGGCTGCCTGCACGGTTGCGGCTGGTGGTGGAGACCGGCCCAGGCGAGGTCGGCTGCCCAAGCTGTGGGGTGATCGCCGAAGCGCGGGGACGTCGGCTGCGTCGGCTGTACGACATCCCGGCCTTCGCCGCCCCGGTGGAGGTGGTGTGGCGGCAGCGCCGCTACCGCTGCGTCGAGCCGGCCTGTCCGCGGGGCGGGTTCAGCGAGGCGCACGACTTGGCGGTGCCGCGGGCCAAGATGACCGTGCGGGCGGCGTGGTGGGCGATCAGCTGCATCGCCCGCGATAACGCCTCGGTGCAGTCGGTCGCCCGCCGACTCGGCGTCGACTGGCACACCGTCTGGACGGCGATCAAGCCACTGCTCGACGAGCTGGCCGACGATCGGGCCCGGTTGGCCGGGGTCGACGCGGTCGGAGTCGACGAGCACATCTGGCATCACCAGCCCCGGCCCGGGAAAGGACCGAAGGAACAGACCGGCATCGTGGACCTGACCAGGCGGAACGGTAAGCCCCGCGCCCGGCTGCTGGACCTGGTCCCGGGCCGGTCAGGCAAGGTCTACGCCGACTGGTTACGTTCCCGCGGGAACGCCTTCACCGCCGGCGTCGGCACCGCCACCTTGGACCCGTTCCGCGGCTACGGCAACGCGATCCGTGACGAGTTGGAAGACGCCACCGCCGTCTTAGACGCCTTCCACGTGGTCAAGCTCGGCCTGCAAGCGATGGAGGAAACCCGGCGCCGGGTGCAGCAAGACCAACTCGGCCACCGCGGCCGCAAGGATGATCCGCTCTACCGGATCCGCAACGCACTGCGCGCTGGCGCGGACAAGCTGACCGCCCGCCAGATCGAGCGGATCGAGACCGGTCTCCAGGCCGGCGACCCCGACTACGAGGTCACCGTGGTGTGGCGCTGCTACCAGCAGCTGCGCTCGGCGTTCGCGACGACGAACTTGGTCGAGGGCAAGACGATCGCCGAGCAGGTGCTCGTCTCGTTCCCCTCCTGCCCGATTCCCGAGATCGCCCGGCTCGGCCGCACCCTGCGGTCCTGGAAGGACCAGTTCCTGGCCTACTTCACCACCGGCCGAGCCAACAACGGCGGCACCGAGGCCATCAACGGCATCATCGAACTCCACCGACGGATCGCCCGCGGCTTCCGCAACCCGACAAACTACCGACTCAGAATGATCTTGGCCGCCGGACGGCTCACCCACCCAAGACTCCGATGAGCCGCTTAACGCTCGGCGACAGCCCGCAAATCACCCGCACATAGCTGACAGAGTCCGGCCTGGTGGTCACCATACATATAGGGGACGGCCGTCAGAAGCTCGTAGAGAGTCTGCTGAGGCGCTCGAACTCCGGTGGCATGGTCAATGACGGTCGTGATAGAGCTGTTGCAGCCAGGCTGGAGTGCGGCCGCTGTCCGATACCTCATAGCCGTGCTCCCTGAGGCACTCCCGCATAGCGCCAGTCTGACTCTTGTCGGCCCGAGCTACTGGCGGCCGGCGAGCAATCCTCCGCGCATGCCTTCCCGGGCGGGTCTTATTCGGTCCGACGGGAGTCAGAC
>DATFOP010000352.1:0-7297 GCA_035265505.1 Propionibacteriaceae bacterium
GACCGTCGCCATCACTCGTCGCGACGCTCCCGGCAGGACAAGACCGAGGGCCACCAGAATGAGGATCTCGACCGGGAGCCGGAGAAAGGCGCCGAGTGTGAAACGGCCGAGCTGATCCGGGAAGATCAGCGAGAACCAGACCAGCAGAACGGCGAACGCGGTGATCACCGGGGCGGCCAGGGCGCGGAGCCATCCTCGTTCGCCGGTGACCTCCGGTGCCTCGCTCGTCATGCGGCCGAGGGCGAGGTTGCGACGGTCTTGGCGCCTTCGGGTCGTGGAACCCGCTGCTGCCGCCACTGCCACACCACATCGCGGCCGAAGGACTCGGCGAGGAGGATCATCGCCACGGCGATCGCCACGTTGATGGCGACGCCAGGCAACTGGTTGGTTACCGCGGCCGTGAGCACGATTCCTTGGATTGCCGCCACCGGCTTGCGCCAATAGCGCGGCGGCACTGGCCTGCGCATCCACGGCAGCACCCAGCCGGCAGCCCAGGCGGCATACCGCGCAGCGCCGATGGCGAGCACCCATGGGCCGACCGATTGAGCGACGTACACACTCAGGATAAGGATCAAGAACGCGTCGACTTCCATGTCGAAGCGCGCACCAAGCGCTGACACCGTGCCGGTGCGGCGCGCGACCCAGCCGTCCACCCCGTCGAGGATGAGGGCGACGACGGCGAGCCCTACCACCGCGGCTACGTTCGCCGGCCCGAGCAGAGCGTCGGCCACCAGGGCGGTCACACCACCGACGAGCGTGGCTCGGATGAGCGTCACCCGGTTGGCGGCGCCGAGCACTCCGCTGCCGGATCGGCTGAGGCCGTGCACCAGGCCGGCGGCCGTGAGGAGACCGCACGCCGTGCCCGCCAGCCAGCCGGTGGCACCGAGTCCAACGGTGCCGGCCAGCACGGACAGGACCCCCAGCTGACCGAGAAGGCCGATTACCGGGCCGGTTTGAACCGCTCGCAACACCGCCTCCGTCTCCTAAGGTGTACAGCAGTATGACGGGAGGTGTGACGCTGCAGTTCACCTCAGATTCTCCGCAGAACGAGGGCCCCCGCCGGTACGCACACGCGTTCTGGTTATGCGAGCCTGGTGTCGCCGAGATCCGGCCCGTGTCGTTGCCGTCGCCCGGCCCGGAGGATGTCGTCGTTCGGACCGTGCGTTCCGGGATAAGTCGCGGGACCGAGACGCTCGTGTTCCGCGGCGGCGTGCCCGCGAGCCAGTACGCAGTGATGCGGGCGCCGTTCCAAGAGGGTGATTTCCCTGGTCCGGTCAAGTACGGCTACCTCAGCGTCGGCGTTGTGGAACACGGGCCACCGAAGTTGGTCGGACGTACCGTCTTCTGCCTTCACCCGCATCAGACCGCCTATGTCGTACCGGCCCGGTCGGTGGTCGTCGTACCCGAAGCGGTGCCGGTCGACCGGGCGGTGTTGGCCGGCACGGTGGAGACCGCCGTCAACGCACTGTGGGACGCCGCGCCGCTTGTCGGCGATCGGGTGACCGTGGTCGGCGCCGGCATGGTGGGCTGCTGCGTCGCGCGGCTGCTGGCGCGGATCCCGGGTGCCCGGGTGACGCTCGTCGACGTCGACGACGACCGCGCCAACGTAGCGGCGGCGCTCGGCGTCGATTTTGCGCTACCGGCCGACGCGGCCGATGGGCGCGACCTCGTGGTGCACACGAGCGCCACGTCTGCGGGGTTGCAGCAGTCGTTGGACCTGCTCGCGCCGGAGGGCACAGTCATCGACCTCAGCTGGTACGGCGACGTCGACGTCACGTTGTCGCTGGGCGGGGCTTTCCATTCCCGTCGACTCGGCATCCGGGCGAGCCAGGTGGGCGTTGTCGCGCCGGCCCGCCGCGGGACCCGGACGGTGACCGACCGCCTCGCCCTCGCCCTCGATCTGCTGGCCGATCCCGCCTTCGATGCACTCCTGACCGGCGTCTCCCGCTTCGAGGAGTTGCCCCAGGTGATGCCGCGGCTGGCAGCAAGAGACCTCGCGGCGCTCTGCCACGTCATCACCTACGACGAAGAAGGGCCGGCGTGTTCAGCGTGACGATCCGCGACCACATGATGGTCGCCCACAGTCTTCGTGGGGCCGTGTTCGGGCCCGCGCAGCGTCTGCACGGCGCGACCTACGTCGTGGATGCCACCTTCCGGCGGGAAGCTCTGGACGCCGACAATATTGTGGTGGACATCGGACGTGCCACCGACGAACTCCATGCGGTGCTCAGCGCCCTGAACTACCGCAACCTCGACGACGAGCCGGACTTCGCCGGCCTGACCACCACCACCGAGGTGCTGGCTCGGGTGGTGGCTGACCGCCTTGCCGACCGAGTGCACGCCGGCGCCTTCGGCGAAGCTGCCAGGAGTCTGGCTGGGATCGTCGTGACACTGCACGAATCGCATGTCGCGTGGGCCAGCTACGAGCGGCCCCTGTGAGTGTGGTGCACGTTGTCTTGCCAGCCGGCCACGACAACCCGGCGAAGCCGAGTGGCGGCAACGCCTACGACCGCCGGATCTGCCGCGGCCTCAGCGTCGCCGGATGGCAGGTGATCGAGCACACCGCACCAGGTTCATGGCCATGGCCCGATCCCGCTGCCGAGGATGCGCTGGCGCGGCTAATCGCCGGCATCGTGGACGGAGCCGTTGTGCTGATCGACGGCTTGATCGCCTCGACGGTGCCCGGCATCCTGGTCCCTGAGGGGGACCGGCTGAAGCTGGTCGTACTCGTCCACATGTCCCTCGGTGAAGCGCCGCCCGGCCACGCCGTGGCCCACGCGCAGACGCGGGAGGGTGCCGTCCTGTCCGCCGTCCAGCACGTCATCACCACCAGCTCGTGGTCCTGTGAACGGCTCCTCCAGCGCTATCCGCTGCCGCCGGACAAGGTTCACGTGGCCCAGCCTGGCGTCGATCCTGCCCAGCTCGCATCGGGGAGCGACCGAGGAGGTGAGCTGCTGTGCGTCGCCGCGGTCACTCCGCACAAGGGCCACGACCTGTTGCTCACCGCGCTGGCAACCACCGCGGACCTGCCGTGGCGATGCGTCTGCGTCGGGACGCTCCATCGCGAGCCGGCGTTCGTCGAATGCCTGCGGCAGCGGGCCGAAGCAGCCGGCATCGGCGACCGGGTGTGTTTTCCCGGGTCACTCATCGGCGACGACCTCGCCCAGGCGTATGCAGCGGCGGACGTGCTGGTGCTTGCCTCGCTGGCGGAGTCGTACGGCATGGTGGTCACCGAGGCTCTGGCGCGCGGGCTGCCGGTCATCGCGACCGCGGTCGGCGGAGTTCCCGAGGCTCTGGGCCGGACGACCGATGGCTGCCAGCCCGGCCTTCTGGTCCCCCCTGGTGACAGCGGCGCGCTGGCCGCCGCGCTACGCGACTGGCTAACCGACGCCAGTCTCCGGCAGCGCCTTCGAGAAGCGGCGCACGAGCGGCGGTCGACGTTGTCCGACTGGGATGTCACCACCGATCGGGTCGCGCACGTCCTCACCCAGGCCGCGACGTCATGACGGGAGGGTCTTCGGTGGGCCGGTCGGTTGGCGCTGGCGCGCGCTGGCTGGGTGGTGCCATCATCCTGGGGGTCATCGTGTGGCGGTTGGGGACCGGCCCGTTCCTGCACGGGCTCCGTGCGGTCGACGGCAGGTCGTTGGCGTTGGCGGCCGGAATTGGGTTCGTCACGACCGTGTGCGCGGCGTGGCGATGGCGCCTTGTCGCGCGTGGCTTGGGCGTTGACCTCTCCCTGCGCACCGCGACTGCGGCGTACTACCGGTCGCAGTTTCTCAACACCGTGCTACCCGGTGGTGTGCTCGGTGACGTCGACCGAGCCGTCCGCCATGGCAGCGACGTTGGAAATGTCGGCCGAGGCCTGCGGGCCGTGGCTTGGGAGCGCTCGGCTGGGCAGTTCGTGCAGTTGGTGCTGGCACTTCTGGTGCTCCTGCTGCTCCCATCACGGGTGCCGACGTGGCTTCCGCTGGTTGTTGCGGCCCTTCTCCTCGGCGTATTCGGCTGTGGACTGCTATTGAGAGGTCGAGCGCCGCGCGGTGGGTCACGTGGGGCGCGAGCCTTCCGCGCCGCAGCCAGCGACATCCGCGACGGTTTGTTGACACGGCACAAGGGGCCGCGCATCGCGCTGGCGTCTGTCGTGGTCGTCACTGGCCACGTGGCCACTCTGCTCGTGGCGGCGCGTACCGCGGGAGCGATCTCACCCACCGTCCAGTTGCTGCCGCTGGCCATGCTCGTGTTGCTGGCTACGGCCGTGCCGACGAACATCGGCGGATGGGGCCCACGTGAGGGTGCGGCTGCCTGGGCGTTCGGGGCTGCCGGCTTGGGCGCCGCACAGGGGGTCGCAACGGCTACCGTGTACGGTCTCCTGTCGCTGGCTGCCCTCTCGCCGGCGGTTCTCCTGCTTGCCGCGGCTTGGCTACGGCGCCTACGCCGCCCAGGTGGCCCGCTAGCGCCGCAAGAGTCTCCAACCAGTGGTCCGGATCCGGTACCGGCCGCGGCCCGGTCGCAGGGTGGCGTCTGTGGATGAGCGCCCGTACACCGTGCTGAGCTGCGCCATGTCGATCGACGGATATATCGCCAGCGCGGCGAGAAGGCCGCTGCCCCTGTCCAATGCAGCGGACTTCGACCGGGTTGACGCCGTACGCGCCACCTGCGACGCCATCCTGGTCGGCGCAGCCACGGTCCGCAGCGATCAACCGCGGCTCCTGCTCCGCTCCCCCGCGCGACGCAACGAGCGGCTGGACCGCGGCGCGCCACCGTCACCGATCAAGGTCACCGTCACCGGAGGGGGACGGTTGGACGCCTCGGCCACATTCTTCGCGGCCGGCGACACCGAGAAGGTGGTCTACTGCACCAGCGCAGGAATTCACGAGGCGTCGGAACGACTCGGCTCGGTGGCGACCGTCGTCAACGGCGGCCAGCAGGTCAGCATGCACTGGATGAGCGAGGACCTCTACCGCCGGGGCGTGCGACGGCTGATGGTCGAGGGCGGCCAGTCGATACACACCCAGTTCCTCACCGGCGACCTGGCCGATGAGTTGCACCTCGCCGTCGCGCCGTTCTTCGTCGGCGACTCGGCGGCCCGGCGGTTCGTGAGCGACGGGCGATTTCCATGGAATCCCGGCCGGCGCGCAATGCTGGCTGAGGTGCGCCAGCTGGGTGACGTGGCGCTCCTCCGCTACGCACTGTCACAGCGGTTCCGCGCCGAGCCGCTGGAGGAGGTTTGATGTCGCCAGAGCTGCCTAGCGCGAGCATTCGTCAGCAGGTGGTGATACCGCTACGGTTCGTCGACGGATACAGCACGCCTGCGCGCGTGCTGACCTTCGACGGACTCGTTGACGGCCTCGAACACCTTGCGCTGGGCCTCGGTGGCTACGCGAAGACGTCTGACCACAGCGCCTCGCCGATGACCGCGCCGCTGGTCCGGCCGCACAGCGAGTGCCTCACCGGCGACGTCTTCGGCAGCCAGCGATGCGACTGCGGCGCCCAGCTCCGCGAAGGCGTCGAGCGGATTGCTGAAGCTGGCGGGTATCTGCTCTACCTGCGGCAGGAGGGGCGAGGTATCGGCCTGTACAGCAAGCTCGACGCCTACCTCCTGCAAGACGTGGGCTTCGATACGTACGAGGCCAACCTCGCGCTCGGCCATGCCGAGGATGAGCGTGACTACACGGTGGCCGCACAGATGCTGGAGGCGCTGCAGGTGCCACGGGTGGCGCTGCTGAGCAACAACCCCGACAAGGCCGCCCAGCTCACTCGGCTCGGCATAACGGTGGCAGCCCAGGTGCCAACGGGGGTGCACCTGTCGGCGGACAATGCTGGCTACCTGGAGACGAAGGCATGGCGCGGCGCTCACACCCTTCACCTGACCGATAGCGACCGGCGGACCCAGGGCAACGGCGCCGAACACTCCGACGGTCAGGCGCTTCTGGTCGAACGTCAACAGCCGGACGATGATGCCGACGCAGGGCCACCCCCGCTGAATGGCGCTAAGCCGTAGGCGCCGGAGACGAGCGGAGCACCGTACATGCACCCTCCTGGGACTGCAGAACAACCGACCGGCACCGCGTCCGGTCCTCCAACCCGCCCGCGGTGGTGGCCGTCCTTTAGCAGCACCATCCGCTCGACCGCCCTGACCGCCCGGCTGGGCCGGGCTCTGGCCATGGCCATCAGCATCTCGTTGGTCACGGGCTTGCTCAGCCTTTACCAGTACGAGCCCTGGACATGGCTGCCCGCCCCGGCCAGCCCGGCCTGGGGCTACCGGGTGACCCAAGGCGTACATGTCGCGGTCGGAACCGCCACCATCCCCCTAGTTCTGGTCAAGCTCTGGTCGGTCTATCCGAACGTGTTTCGCTGGCCGCCGTTCCCCTCGGTCAAACGCGTGCTCGAGCGGTTGTCCTTGGCGATCTTGGTCGGATCGATGCTGCTGCAGCTCATCACCGGCTTCCTGAATGTGCTCAACTGGTATCCCTTCCCCTGGGACTTCGTCTCCGTCCACCACTACCTCGCCTATGTCGTTGTTGGCTCGGTGCTGCTTCACATCGGAGTGAAGCTTCCTGACATCCGCTACGGGCTGCAGACCAAGCTGCCCGAGGGCGACGTGCTGACCGAGCGCCCGTGGAACGAGAACCCGGAGTCGCACAGCATCGCCGGCGACCTGCCGCCACCGGTCACCCCGGGCATCTCCCGGCGCGGCGTCCTCACCGCCGCCGGTGTCGGGATCGGCATCGTCGTGGTCACCACCATCGGGCAGGCGCTGACCCCCTTGGAACGGATCGGGCTACTGGCCGCCCGGCAACCCAGCAAGGGCCCGCAAGGAGTTCCGGTCAACCGCACGGCCGAGGAGGCCCAGGTGTCTGCGGCCAACATCGCTGCGGACTGGACACTGCAGATCGACGGGCCCCGCCCGTACCGGCTGACCCTGGCTGAAATCGAGCAGCAAGCGGTTCACGAGGCGCGAATCCCGGTCGCCGCCGTCGAAGGCTGGAGCATCGACGCGAGCTGGCGCGGCCTGCGCCTGCTTGACGTCGTCGAGCGGGCCGGCGGCAACGCCAACTCACACGTTCGGGTGGTCTCATTCGGGGTCGGCGGGTTCAGGCGATCCCAGATCTTCGGACCCCAGCTCTCCGGCGCCCTGCTCGCCACCCATCTCAACGGCGAGCGGCTGAGCCTGGACCACGGCTACCCGTTGCGTCTCATGGCGCCGAACCGACCCGAACTCCTCAACACCAAATGGGTCTCTCAGATCGAGGTGCTCTGATGGGTCGCTGGCGGTTGGTTCTCGGGATTCTCGGGGTCC
>DATFOP010000353.1:0-3450 GCA_035265505.1 Propionibacteriaceae bacterium
TGATTGGGAACCACGTCGATGATCACCCGAAGCCCCAGCTGGTGCGCCTCCCGGATGACCGCGGCCGCGTCGTCGAGGGTCCCGAACAAAGGATGGATGTTCCGGAAATCGCTGACGTCGTACCCGCCGTCCGCCATCGGAGAGGGGTACCAGGGTGCGATCCATATCCCGTCGATCCCCAGTTCGGCCAGGTACGGCAGCTGGTTGCGGAAGCCCAGGAGATCTCCTTCGCCGTCGCCATTGCCATCGGCGAAGCTGCGCGGATACACCTCGTAGATCACCGCGTACCGCCACCAAGGCACCTCCGCGGGGAAGTCCAGCGGCGCCATGCTCACCGGACCAGAGCGTCCGTCGAGTCCACCCGTACCGTCAGTCATGATCGGGCCTCCCTCCAGTCACCCGGCGCCATCGCACTGGCCCGTACGGCGGAATGTACTGCACCGGGATCAGGGGGAGCAGTCGACCGCGACGGAGAGCGCAGCGCAAATCTGCCGCATCCGAGCATCCCCCAGCCGGCCGAGACGATCGACGAGGACAGCGACCGACACGCTCTCCATCGAATCCAGATTCACCGCCGAGCGTCGAGGCACCGGATCGTCACTGGGCTCAAGGACGACCTCGCTGGCCAGGCCACGGATTGTCGTCGTACACGGCGCGACCACTGCCCGTCGCAGCCGCGGAATGGCAGCGTCGCGAGACAAGACGACAACGGGCCGCCTGCCGGCTTCAGCGAGTTCACACCACCAAACTTCGCCGCGCGCCGGTATCGACATCACGTGGCTGCTGCCGCTTGGCGAAATTCGGCCAGGTTGCCCCACTCATCGGGCTCGTCGAGCGGATGCTTGTCGTAGCTTGCGTAGCTCGCATCAATTTCAGCGGCGCGGTGACGAGCGAGCAGCGCCTCAAGAGCTTCGTCGATCAGCGCGGCGTCAGTCAGTCCGGAGCGTACGCGGCGCGCACTCGCCAAAAGGTCCTCGTTCACTGTCGTGCTCACCCGTGTGCGAGCCATGCCATGAGTATGCCACGGATCTGCCGGCGGTCAGATGCGGCGCCCAGTACGACGAGCAGGGGGCGGGCTTCAGCACCACCTCCGGCTCGGCCCGGTAGTAGGCGGACAACCGCCCGTACAGCCAGGACACGAGCCGTCCGTCAGAAACCAGCCGGTTGATGCGGTTCGTATGCGGAGTCCAATTGCTGCCGCTCCTCCGCCGTGAGGGCGAGATCGAGTGCGGCCAGGGCATCGTCGATGTGGTGGGGTTGGGTTGCACCAATGATGGGGGCGGTCACGGTGGGTTGGCCCGCCACCCAGGCCAGCGCAACCTGCGCCCGGGGCACCTGCCGCTCAGCAGCGATTCGAGCGACCTGGTCAACGATGACCCGATCACCCGGTCGATAAAGGTTGCGACCAAACTCGTCGGTCTCGCTGCGGCTGGTCTGCTCGTCCCAGTCCCGAGTCAACCGTCCGCGGGCCAATGGACTCCATGGGATGACACCCATGCCCAGGTCGGCGCAAAGCGGAAGCATCTCCCGCTCCTCTTCTCGGTTCAACAGGTTGTAATGGTTCTGCATCGACACGAACGGAGTGAGCCCAGCCATCTTGGCGACGTAATGAGCCTTTGAGAACTGCCAGGCGGCCATCGAGGAAGCGCCGATGTAGCGGACCTTCCCGCGCTTCACCAGGTCATGCAGGGCTTCAAGTGTTTCCTCGATCGAGGTGGCTGGATCCCAGCGGTGAATCTGATACAGATCGATGTAGTCCGTGCCGAGCCGAGCAAGGCTCGCGTCCACCTCGGCCATGATCGCCTTGCGAGACAATCCTGCCCCGTTCGGGCCCTGATGCATGCGGCCATGAACCTTCGTCGCGATCACCAGTTCATCGCGCCGGCCAAAGTCCCTCAAAGCCCGCCCGACGATCTCCTCGCTGCTGCCAGCCGAATACACGTTCGCCGTGTCGAAGAAGTTGATCCCACCCTCAAGCGCTCGACGGATCAGCGGCCGGCTGTGCTCCTCGTCCAGCGTCCACGGGTGGGCGCCACGCTTGGGATCACCGAAGCTCATACAGCCGAGCACCAGTCCAGAGACCTCAAGGCCAGTGCTTCCCAGACGCCAATACTCCATGGCGTCTCACTCTTCCAGCCGACCACGCCAACTCAGCGGTCAGGGGTTCGATGCCTCCTCGTCCTTGATCAGAATGGACGGTCAGTGCCGGCTTTGCCCGAGGAGGACTCAGCCTGGTACGAAATCTGCTGGACGCGTTGCGTATCGGCTGACATTGTCGAGGCCATGCGGCAGGAGGAGATCTGGGACGCGGACACTGCCCAGCGGTATGACACCCCAGGCGCCGGCATGTTCGCCCCCGAGGTCTTGGCGCCCACCATCGACCACCTTGCCGAACTTGCGGGCAACGGCCGAGCGCTGGAATTCGCCATCGGAACCGGTCGGGTCGCCGTGCCGCTCGCCGAGCATGGCATCCATGTCACCGGCATTGAGCTTTCTCGTCCGATGGTCGACATGCTGCGCAGCAAGGTCGACGAAGCAGCGATCCCGGTGGTGATTGGCGATATGGCGACTGCCCGCGCCCCGGGCGAATATGCGCTCGTTTACCTCGTCTACAACACGATCTCCAACCTGCTGACCCAAGCCGAACAGGTCGCCTGCTTCCGCAACGCCGCCCGTCATCTCACACCGGGCGGCAGGTTCGTGATCGAGCTGGCGGTTCCCGAGCTGCGCAAGCTTCCACCGGGCCAGCAGGCCACCGTCTACCACATCGAGCCGGGCTATATCGGCTTGGACACCTACGACGTCGTGCAGCAGCACCTCGTCTCCCACCACTTCCGTTTCGGTGAGGACAGGACGGCCGAGCTCTTCCGTAGCCCACACCGCTACATCTGGCCGGCTGAACTCGACTTGATGGCACAGCTCGCCGGGTTCGTGCTGGAGACGAGGCACGCAGACTGGGCGGGAACCGAGTTCACCGCCGAGTCCCAGTCACACGTTTCCGTATACCGGATACCGCCGCTCGATCCGTAGATCTCCGCCACGTCGATGAATTTCGACGTGGCGCCTGGTCTACCGTCAAGCGGGCACGACGGCGGTCTGCGCCGATGAAAACAATCATGCGCGATCCGGTTGGCGGACGGCCCAGGAAAGGCAGTCGGGGATGAGTTGGATACGGGTACTGGTCGGCACGCGGAAGGGCGCGTTCGTCCTGACGGCGGATGGCCAGCGACAGAACTGGGAGATCAGCGGACCACACTTCGGCGGCTGGGAGATCTATCACGTCAACGGCTCACCGGCCGACTCGGATCGGTTGTACGCGTCCCAGTCCTCCGGTTGGTTCGGGCAGGTGATCCAGCGGTCCGACGACGGCGGTCAGACGTGGCAGCCGGTCGGGAACGGCTTCGGCTATCACGGCGAGGTCGGCGAGCACCTCTGGTACGACGGAACGCC
>DATFOP010000354.1:0-3308 GCA_035265505.1 Propionibacteriaceae bacterium
GATCCGCGCCATTCTCTAGGTCCAATGGCTCCCGCAATGGCTCAGAGCCCACCCGCACCAGGTGCAGATGCTGGCTGAACGCGAAAAGAGGTTCTTGACTAGGTGAAACACTGGCGCACCCGGAGGGATTCGAACCCCCAAGCTTCTGATCCGTAGCAATTACGACTCTAGCGCTGTACTGGCCACTAGTTGGCGGTGGCTCGTGTCAAGCCAGGCGGAGGGCGTGTTTGGTCCGCCCGTGGTCTGCGGGCCTGTTGGATTTGTTGAGCCTTACCTGAGTCGGCGGCGGATGGCCTTGGCGCCCACACTGATATATGCGACCTCGTGATCATGATCATGGGTCAGTTGGCGTCGTTCGGGCTGCCGTGGTGGCGAAGGGCCGGCCGCCAAACTAGGAGCGGCGTAACACCTAAGGGGTGTCCGCCATAGTCAGATCGGCGTGTCTCCGGCCCTTCGTACGGTCCAGCGTCTCACCGGCAGGCATGGTTGTGAAAGGGCCAGATCAGCTCCTTTCTGGCGCTTCCTCGCCGCCCGATTGTGCGTCGCTGCTCGCCCCGGTCAACCTCGTTCGTCCTCGCTGCGCTGCGGGCGCTCCAGGTTGACCGCTGCTGCGCGCGACGAAGAGGCTGCGATCGAGGAATCCCCTGCTGCGTCAGGCCCAGCGGCCGGGATCGTAGCCGGACTGGTCCCGGACCATCGCGTAGGCGATCTTGTTGGCGCGGTGCGCCATCGCGCAGCCGATTACGCCGCCCTCCTTGCCGCGGGCCCGCAGCTGTTGGCCATAACGGCGGGCGGCCGGATCGCTGCGCCACAGCCCGATCCCAAGATCGATCAGCGCCCGCCGCAAAGCCACGCTGCCTTCGCGGCTGATGCTGCCGTCGCGCCGCTTCCCGGCAGACTCGTACTGCGCGGGCGACAAACCAGAGGCGCGGTAGAGCTGGCGGGCTCCCGGCCAGCGGTCAAGGTCACCGACAGCGGCGCCGTAGTTGGCGGCGCGGACTGTGCCCCAGCCAGGCACCGTGGTCAACGGTGCGAACGGGGTATCCGGTAGCAGCCGAGACAGCTGGGCTTCCGCGGCGGCGATTTGGGCATCCAGGCAGCCCAGCAGCACCAGATCATCAGCTAACACCTGGCGTGCCACCTGCGCCTCCGGGCACGGCAAGGCGGCGCGGGCTGCGGCGACCAGCCGGTCCGCCGCCGACCGCCGAACCCGGAGCCTACGATTAGCGGCGAACCTGACAAAGCGGCTAACCCCCAGTGCCGCCAGCCGGTGCGGGTTGGCGAACTCGGCGGCGACCAAACGGCCGATCTTGGTGCCCAACACATCGGGCAGCACCATCGTCAACCCGGGAAAGCAGCGGTCCAGCTGGGCGAGCAACTGGTTCTTCGTTGCGGTCCGTGTCTGGATCCGGCGGCTGCGGTGCATCGCCCAGCCGGTCAGCTCGGTAACCGGTGCCGCACAGGCCGTCACCGGAATCCCATGACCGGCCAACACCAGTTCGCTGATCGCCTCCAAATCAATGGCGTCGGTCTTCAGCCGCCGCCGGCCCTGGACCCGCCGCTGCTCAGCCACCCGAGCCGGACTGAGCTCCAACACCTCCCAGCCCGCCGGCCACACCCCTGACCCCAGCAGCGGCCGGTGATAATGCCCGGCCGCCTCCACCCCAACCTTCACCGATCCTGCCGGCACCACAGCAGATACCCGCTGCAGCACCGCGGCCAGCGCTGGCGCCGTCATCGCGAACTCGGCGGGACCGAACAACCGGTGACGGTCCGCGCTTGTGACCGACAACGCGGCCTTGTTCTTCCCCACATCCACCGCCACCACAGTCGCCTCCATGACGGGTGCACCATTGATAGACATAACCCACCTCCGGAGGGTGTCAGGAGGACCGGCGAGCCAACGCCAGATCCTCGAAGGAATCAGATGGATCCCTTCTGACACCTCCGGAGGTGTTTTGGAAAGAGGAAACTCACTTCAGGTCATATCAGTCAGGGCACCTTTCGCCATGCCGCCATGCGCCTTCAAAAGAGCGCACTGGCCCGGGCCACAAAGTGGGCCATTAGTTTCTGGGCCATCGACCGGCCATCTGAGCCCCAGCTTTCCGGTTGGTCATGCGAGCTCGATTCTGGTCACACGCTCCACGGCAGCATTCCTGGTGGTTGCATTGAGCGGTCTCGCCGCTTTCTTCGCCTGACCGGCCCCAGTTTGTCGGTCCGGCCGCTATGAGAGTGGGGCCGGTGTCTCCGACTTGTTCGTGCTCAGGCTAGCGATATAGGCCTCGGCAGTCTCCTGCTGTGTGGCCGCCGGTGGTTGTAGATGGTTCTCCAGTCAGTGATGACCGTTTGCGCCTAGAGCACGGAGTCGAATGTCTCGACCGAGAGCACTTCGTCGCGGACGCGGGAGCCGAACGACTCCACGAACGGGTTCTGCCACGGCGAGCCGCGCTCGATGAAGCTGAGGCCGGCCGCGCTGTGAACGGGTCGCACCCGGCTGTATCGATCCTTGTGATCGGGGACAGCTCGTTGGGCCTCCCCGGTTCCGCGCCCATCATTCTCGTCTTCTTCGACAAGACGCCTCGTTACTCGACGACTCAGAGAGCGCCGGCGTGATGCCTCAGACGGTGCGGGGTCGCCATGGCTCGTGCTGGTGCGCGAGCCAGACCAGCTCGGGGTCGAGCGCACGCACCCGCAGCTGGCCTTCGGTGTGCGGCTCGTCGAGCTCGCCGAACCAAACCGCCACGTCGCCGCCGACGACGACCGAACGCCCGCCAGCCTCCACGACCACCACCTGCATGCCGCGTGTATGGCCCGGCGCCGGGACCAGCCGGAGCCCGGAAAGCAGCTCGAGCTCGCCGTCGACCGGCACGTACCGCACGCCGGGCGCCTCGACCCACTCGCGAATGGTGTAGTCGTCCTCGCTACGCGCATCCTCGAGCTCCCGACGCTGGACGTAGATCGGCCTGCCCGCAAACAGGTGATTGCCGCCGCAGTGGTCAAAGTGCAGATGTGTGTTGACGACGATGTCGATGCCGGCGAGATCGAAGTCCTGCTCGCCTAGTGGCCGCAGGCGGGGATCCATGTCGGCCAACGCCGGTTGCACCTCCGTCATGCCGGTGTCGACCAGCACCCGCGCATCCGGATGGTCGATGACGTGCACGTAGACCGGCATCCGCTCGCCCTCGACGTGCAGATCGGCAACGAAGACTGGCGTGACGGTGATTGAGGCGGGGGCGTTCATTGTGTACACACCGCCGCGGTGGTGGTTGATATGTGAGTCATGATGACTCCTTTACCGGTTACTGGCT
>DATFOP010000355.1:0-5334 GCA_035265505.1 Propionibacteriaceae bacterium
TCGGCAGGCGTTCGATTTCGCTCCGCGGCAGTTCGTTGGCCCATCGGGTCCGCACGAGCCGCTCTTTGAGATCGTCCACCTCGGTCTGTGGGATGTCGATGCGGAATGGCTCAAAGCTCTGCGCTGACATGGGCGCTCCTCGTTATTGAATTGAAGATTCTGTTCAGGCCACATTAGCAGAACCGATCGTTCTGTTCAAGGACTAGACTGGACTCATGACCGAGCGGACGCACCAAATACGTCGGGGAAGAGTTGCCGAGGCCGAACGCAACGATGCATCGATCCTGACAGCGGCCCGCTCAGTGTTCATCTTCGACCCCAAGGCCCCCATCTCGGAGGTCGCCAAGCGCGCCGGGGTCGGCATCGGCGCGCTCTACAGCCGGTACGGCAGCAAGGAGAACCTGCTGGCGACGCTGTGTGAACTGGGTCAGCAGACCTACCTCACCGAGGTCGAGCGTGCGCTGGCCAGCGACGAAGACCCGGGGGAAGCCTATTTCGGCTTCCTGCGGCGCATCGTGGATGCTGACACCCACTCCCTGACCGTGCATCTAGCCGGCATGTTCACGCCGACTGAGCGGCACATTGCCAAAGCGGAACGCATGCGTGAACTCGGGGACGATCTCTTCGACCGTGCCCAGCGGGCCGGTGCCGTGCGGCCCGACGTCACCAACCTCGATGTGGCCTTCCTGCTCGAGATGATCGCGATGACGTCGATCGGCGACCAGGAGCGCACCGCCGAAGTACGGCAACGTCAGCTGGCTGTGATCATCGACGGTTTACGATCCCCGGACCGCCAGCCGTTGCCCGGTCAGCCGCCGACCTGGGAGGAGCAGTCAGCCCGTTGGATGCGATAGCGCTCACAGGACCATCCTGAACCGGCATGGCGATGCACTGCTTGTAACCTGCCGACGGGCCCACCTCTCAAAGTGCGTGAGCAGAAGCCGTCCGATCCCTGCTCCGCGACGGTAGCGCCGAACGATAATGGCCAACACCCGCGGTGAGCGGTCGCCGCGTTCCTCGATGTCGAACTGACCGAGATCGACCGCGCCTAACGCTCCACTCTGGTCGCTCGCGACCCACGTCATGGGGAGCCCCGCTGCGGCCGTGGCCGAGCGTCGATCGGCTGGAAACAGTGCGGCTGCGGCCCGGCACGGGCTGGTAACGCCGGGCACCGAACCTGGGTGTGCCAGAAACTGTGCCCATCGTCACGCGTGCAACCAAAATTACCTAGTGGAAGCTCCCCCGGTTGGACTCGAACCAACAACCCTTCGATTAACAGTCGAATGCTCTGCCAATTGAGCTACGAGGGATCGTGAAGACGGCTACGTACCTTACCAGCCGCCTTCAGAGCAGGCCGTATTCCGCCTGCAGCTCGGCCAAGGCGGCGTCCGCGACCGTACGTACCTCGCCCGAATTCCAACTGAGTCCGCGTCCGAGTGTCTGATGCCAGGTGATCACCGCCGACGTCCCAGCGAGATCCCGGCGGCCGCTGACCGTCACACCGCGCTCCCCCGCGATCGGCACAAAGCGTTCGGCGACAATGCTAGCCGACACCCGCTCACGAAAAAGTTCCGGCATTCGACCCGGCTCAGCCAGTTCGATGACCTCCCGCCGCCCATCGTACGAGGACCAGCTGAGCTTGTGCGTCTCCGAGTTCCAACCACCGTGCTCGATCTCGTGCCAGCCGACGTGGCGCCATGCCGACTCATTGCCGTAGGAGAGCAGCGACGGGCTGCCGATGCAGACGCCGTTCGGCGTTCCGGCCCAGGCGAGGATGCGTGCTTGGCGTCCCAGGTGGACCCGCATCGACTCCAGCCACGATTGATACGTCGCGATCGGCAGCCCGCGGGTTCGGGACCACCATCGCGGTGGCAAGCTTCGGTTTCCCCACACGGTGGCCATTCTCCGCTCGGTCAAAGCTGCGCCGACGCGCTCTGGGGACAGATGCCTCGCAACTGTTCGAGGGCTCGATGCTCGCGGCGACGCACCTGGGTGGCGGTCATCTGCAGCGATCTGGCCGTCTCGGCATAACTGTGCGGCTTCCCATCGGCGAATCCGAGCCGATACTCCAGCACTCGGCGATCAAGATCATCCAGGCGACGGAGCAGCTCCGCTCCCAACACCTCGCGGTCGATCCTGCCCACACTGGAGAGCTGCTCGGCACTATCAGCAGCACGATCGTGGTCAAGGGCGGTCAGGGACTGTGGCCGCTGGTAGCTGATCAGCCGGGCGGTCCATTCCTCGCCCTTGCCCAGGGCCTGAGCCAGCTCCGTGGTTGTCGGCATACGGCCGAGTGTTTGGGCCAGTTCTGCCTCGCGACGCCGAGCCGTCCGATATTGCTCGGCCCGGCTGATCGGCAGGTTCATCGCACCAAATTGCCTCGCCGTCGCCGCACCGACATAGGCGCGAATCCAATACAACGCGTAAGTCGCGAAGCGAATATCTCTCGTGTAGTCAAAGCGCATCACCGCGACCGCGAGCGCAACGCAACCCTCTTGAAACAGATCGGGTTCGGGGAACAGCCTGCGGGGCGCGAGCTCTCGGACCACCAAGGACACAAGCGGCAGGTTGGCCGAGATGAACCGCCGCCGCGCCCGGTCGCCTTCCTCCTCGATCAACAGCAGCTCTGCGGCCTCAGCGTGTGGCACCTCGGCCCCGCTTAGCCTGAGCTCGCGAGCGAGCACCCCGGCCTCCATCTGCCGTGCAAGGTCTCGCTCCTCCTCCCGGCTGAGGACCGCTTCGGCATCATGATCGACTCGGACTTTCGCCACATCGCCACTCTGCTTGCCAAACCACGCCAGAAGCGTGCTCATCGAAAATCTGTGGATGGTGAGGCTGGACGTCTGAGACCTGTGGAAAGGCCGATCCGGGACGGAATCAGCTAATCCTGGGCGCCGAGGCTCCGCGTCTGGAGCTGTTGGCGTCGTGCCTCCAGGACCACCAGCTCAGAGAACATCTGGTTGTACTTCTTCTCCGCCTCCACCGGATTGGTGCGCTGCAGCCGTGACTTGAGATCAGCGATCTGGCGCATCACCCTGAGCAACTGCAGCCGCGCGGAATGCGCGACCACGAACCGTCGGCTCACTTCGGCGCTGACCTGGAGCGGTTCGACGGCCAGCGAGACGATAAGTGAACGGACATGATCAGAGTCGGCCGCTCGAGCGACCCGATGAACCCAGTCTTCCTCGGTTGGTTCGGCAGCGGCCCTCTCGACGCTGGTCAGCACTGCCGCGTACGCCGGATGCGTGAAATCCCTGGTCGTCAAGCCGTCCCAGCCCTCCTCGAAGAGCTGCGGCGCCTGGACAAGGAGCTTGCTGGTCTCGCGCTCGGTCGCGAGCAATCGATCAGCGGGATCGGGAAGACGTGGTGCAGTCGGCCGCGATTCCGCTGCGGGCTCCGCGGCCGGCACTTCCGCTCTGCGGCCACCACGCGACGTGACGCGCAAGACCTCCGTTCGCACCTCTTCGATGTCCATGCCCAGCATTCCGGACAACTCACGGATGTAGCCGGACACCAGCGCGGTATCGCGGATGCTTGCTACCAACGGCGCCGCTGCGCGGAGGGCCGCCAGCCGGCCGTCGGCGCGGTCCAGGTCGTACTGGGACAGCATGTTGCTCATCACGAAGCGGTAGAGGGGTACCCGCCGACCGACCAGTTCACGTACGGCGGCGTCGCCGTGCTGGAGGCGAAGATCACACGGATCAAGCCCGGTGGGCTCTACGGCGACGTAGGTCTGGGCGATGAAGTTCTGATCGCCGCTGAACACCTTGAGTGCGGCCGCCTGACCAGCCGCGTCCCCGTCAAACGTGAAGATCACCTCGCCGTGGAAGGCATCGTGGTTGCCCATCAGCCGGCGCAGCAGCCGAGCATGATCATCGCCGAACGCCGTCCCACAGGAGGCGACGGCAGTGTCCACGCCGGACAGGTGGGCCGCCATGACGTCGGTATAGCCCTCGACCACGACGGCCTGACTCTTCTTGCCGATCGCGATCCGCGCCAGATCGAGTCCGTACAACACGTGGGACTTCTTGTAGAGCAGGGTCTCGGGCGTGTTGACGTACTTTGCCGGCACCCGGTCGTCGTCATAGAGCCGGCGGGCCCCGAAGCCGAGCACCTGCTTGCCGGAGTCGCGGATCGGCCACATCAGCCTGCCCTGGAAAAAGTCGTAACCCGACTCGCGGGCCAGACCAGCGCCCACGAGCTCTTTGTCGGCAAAACCTCGCCCCCGAAGGTGCCGCAGCAAAGAGCGTCCGTCCCGGGGCGCGTAGCCGACGCCGAAGCGCTCGGCCGCCGCGCGGTCGAAGCCTCGCTCGGACAGGAACTGCCGGCCTTCGACGGCGTCCTGCCCACTCAGCTGTTCGGCGAAGAACTCCGCGGCGGCTTGCAGCGCCTCCATCAGCCGGATCCGCTGGCCAGGTTCGATCCGCGGACGATGATCGTCGGTGTAACGGAGTTGGACACCGACCCGATCGGCCAGCCGCTCGACAGCCTCGGTGAAAGACAAGTTGTCGATCTTCTGCAGGAAGTCGATGACGTCACCGCCTTCGCCGCATGCTCCGAAGCAGTACCAGAATCCGCGCGAGGGCGTCACCTGGAAGCTCGGAGTCTTCTCGTCGTGGAAGGGGCATAAACCCTTCAGCGATCCTCCGCCGGCGTTCCGCAACGTGACGTAAGAACCGATCACTTCCTCGACTCGGGCCCGGTCCCGGACCGCGACGATGTCCTCGTCGTTGATCCGTCCTGGCACGCAGGGATTGTATGTTCGCCGTCCGACACGGGAGGAAAGTGCTGAGATACGACCCCGGTTGGGGAGTGTGGATGTCCACTTTTCAGCACTTGCATCAGGATGGAGCGGTGACCGAGCGGCTCGATCTTCCTTTGTTGATCTTTGACGGCGACTGCGCCTTCTGTACGTCCAGTGCTAGCTGGCTGGCGGAGCGGCTGCACCGGAAGCACGGTCTGAACGCTCAGCTTGTCGCCTGGCAGTTCGCCGACCTGGCCGCCCTGGGCATCTCGCGGCAGCGGGCTCAGCAGGAAGCCCTGTGGATCGCGGCGGACGGGACAATCTCCGGCGGCGCCGAGGCGTTCGCCGCATGGCTGCGGTTCCGAGGGGGCGCGTACGGTTTCGCCGGATCTGGGATGTCGCTGCCGGGTGTACGGCGGCTAGCCGCTGCCGTCTACCGCCTGATCGCGAAAAACCGGCACCGGATGCCGGGCGGGTCGCCGGCCTGTGCGCTGCCGCCAGCCGGCTACAACCCCGCTCAGCCAGGGACCAAAGCGCTCTAGCGGCGCGAAGGCCAGCCAGCAGATCACGGTCGGCGCGAAGTGGATGTA
>DATFOP010000356.1:0-9412 GCA_035265505.1 Propionibacteriaceae bacterium
GCGGCGACCCGTGCGGCACGCCGGGACCGTTTGCAGACCAGCCTCAACCTCGCCTTCGGCTCCGCGATCGCCAGCATCGGGCTGACCATCCCGGCGATCGCCGTCGCCTCCATCTGGCTGCCGGGGCCGTTGCTTCTCGGCCTTGCCCCGACTCAGATGGTGTTGCTGGCAGTGACCTTCGTCGTGGCAACCCTCACTGTGGTCCCAGGCCGAGCCACCCGGCTGCAGGGTGCCGTCCACCTCTTGCTGGTGGCGGCCTTCGTGTTCCTCGCGATCAATCCGTAGCGAGCTGCAGTCAGGCGAGCCTTTCGAGGATCAGCTCCCGGATGCGACCGGCGTCTGCCTGGCCACGCATCGCCTTCATGACCTGACCGATCAGAGCGCCCGCCGCCTGGGCCTTGCCGCCACGAATCTTCTCGACGATGTCTGGGTTGGCGTCGAGCGCCTCGTCGACGGCAGCGGCCAAGGCCTTGTCGTCGGAAACGAGGGTCAGGCCCCGCTTGGTGATCACCTCCGACGGTGTGCCCTCCCCCGCGATCAGGCCGTCGAAGACCTGGCGGGCCAACTTGTCGTTGATCGTCCCGTTGTCCACCAGAGCTTGGATCTCGGCGACCTGCTGCGGCGTCACGCCGGCATCCTCCAAGTCGACTCCCGCCTCATTCGCGCGCCGGGCTACTTCAGTCAGCCACCACTTGCGCGCCGACTGCGGGGAAGCGCCGGCGGCCACAGTCGCCTCGATCGCGTTCAGCGCACCGGCGCTGATCACGTCCCGAAGCTCCAGGTCGGTGAACCCCCAATCGGTGGTGACACGCTTGAGCCGCACGGCCGGTGGCTCGGGCAACGTTGCTCGCAGCTCTTCGACCCATTCACGGCTCGGCGCTATGGGGACCAGATCCGGCTCGGGGAAGTAGCGGTAATCCTCGGCGGTCTCCTTGCTCCGACCGGACGTCGTGACGCCGGAATCTTCATGCCAGTGCCGGGTCTCCTGGCGGATCCGGACGCCGCCGCGAAGCAACGCCGCCTGCCTGCTGATCTCGTAACGAACGGCACGCTCGACACTACGGAGCGAGTTGACGTTCTTGGTCTCGGTACGGGTGCCATAAGCGTCGGTGGCGGAATGCCGGAGCGAGACGTTGACGTCGCAGCGGAGTGATCCCTGCTCCATCCGGACATTCGAGACGTCGAGTGCGCGCAGCAGGTCCCGCAGCATGGTCACGTACGCCCGCGCAACCTGCGGTGCCTTGGCTCGCGTTCCCTCGATCGGCTTGGTGACGATCTCGATCAACGGCACGCCCGACCGGTTGTAGTCCAGTAACGAGTAGTCGGCGCCGTGGATCCGGCCGGTGGCGCCGCCGACGTGCATGGACTTGCCCGTGTCCTCCTCCATGTGAGCGCGCTCGATGCCAATCCGGTAGGTGTCGCCGTCGAGGACGACCTCGGTCCAGCCGTCGTAGGCGATGGGCTCGTCGTACTGGGAGATCTGATAGTTCTTCGGCATGTCCGGATAGAAGTAGTTCTTCCGAGCGAACCGGCACCACTCGGCGATCGAGCAGTTCATAGCTAGGCCGATCCGGATCGCCGACTCGACGGCCCGCGCGTTGAGCACCGGGAGCGAGCCCGGCAGCCCCAGACAGGTCGGGCACACCTGTGTGTTCGGCCCCGCGCCAAAGACCGTCGAGCAACCGCAGAACATCTTGGAGGCGGTGTTGAGCTCGACATGGACCTCCAGCCCCAGTACCGGGTCGAAGGCGGCGACTGCCTCCTCGTACGGGACGGTGTCCTGAGCTTGACCATGCCCGTCCTGAGCACGGCGAAGGCCTGTGCGGGCTTCGACAGCTTCCGCTCCGGTGATGTCGGTCATGCGATCACCGTCAGCTCGGGTACGCGATCCAGCAGTGAGCCACCCCACTGTGCGACCAGGGCTCGCTCCAAGGCGGCCCCGACACGATAGAGCCGATCATCGGCCAGCGGCGGTGCCATCACCTGCAGCCCGACCGGCAGTCCGTCCTCCGGCGCGAGCCCAACGGGAAAGGATGCGCTGGCATTGCCGGCGAGATTGGAGGGGATGGTGCAGAGGTCGTTGAGATACATGGCCAGCGGGTCATCAACTTTCTCGCCCATCTTGAAGGCTGTGCTGGGCGCTGACGGCGAGACCAACACGTCGACGCTCGAGAAGGCCTGCTCGAAGTCGCGGGAGATCAGCGTCCGCACCTTCTGCGCTTGTCCGTAGTACGCGTCGTAGTAGCCGCTGGACAGGGCATAGGTGCCGATGATGATCCGCCGCTTGACCTCGGCGCCGAAGCCCGCTTCCCGCGTCGCAGCCATCACCTGCTCGGCGCTCGCTTCGCCGTCGTCGCCCACCCTGAGCCCGAAGCGCATCGCGTCGAACTTCGCCAAGTTCGAGGAGCACTCGGCCGGCAAGATCAGGTAGTAGGCCGGCAGCGCGTATACGAAGTGCGGGCAGGATACTCCGACGATCTCGGCGCCGAGCTCGGCTAGGAGATCGACGGACTCGCGGAACCGCTGCTCAACGCCGGGCGCGTAGCCCTCCCCTCCCAGCTCCCTCACCACGCCGATCTTCATGCCCGCCACGTCGCCGGATCGGGCGGCACCCACCACATCGGGCACCGGGGCGTCGATCGAGGTCGAGTCCAGAGGATCGTGCCCGGCAATGACAGCATGCAGCAGGGCAGCGTCAAGGACGGTGCGCGTGCAGGGACCGGCCTGATCCAAACTCGAGGCCAGCGCCACGAGCCCGTAACGAGACGTGCCACCGTAGGTCGGCTTGACGCCGACGGTGCCGGTCACGGCTGCCGGCTGGCGAATCGAGCCGCCGGTGTCCGTACCGATCGCCAACGGCACCTCGAACGCGGCCAGCGAGGCGGCCGAGCCGCCGCCGGAACCGCCCGGAATCCGGTCCAGCGCCCACGGATTGTGGGTAGGCCCGTAGGCAGAGTTCTCGGTGGAGGACCCCATGGCGAACTCGTCCATGTTGGTCTTGCCCAGGATCACCAGATCCGCGTCGAGCAGCCGCTGGGTCACGGTCGCGTTGTACGGCGGGATCCAACCCGCCAGGATCTTGGAGCCGCAGGTCGTCGGGGCACCGGCATAGGTCAGCACATCCTTGAGCGCGAGCGGAACACCGGCGAGCGGTCCGACCTGCTCGCCGTTCGCGATCTTGGCGTCGATGCGCATCGCGGCGTTCATTGCCCGCTCGCTGTCGATGTGCAGAAAGGCGTGCACCGCCGGATCGACCGCCTCGATCCGCTGCAGGTGGGCACGGGTGACCTCGACCGAACTCAGTTCGCGAGATTTGATCTTGGCGGCCAGATCGACTGCCGTCGCTCGGATGATCGCGTTCACGCCTCCTCCCCGAGGATGCGCGGGACCCTGAACCGGTCGAGCTCGCTGGCCGGCGCACCGGCCAGCACTTCCTCACGAGGAAGCGATGGCCGAAGCACGTCATCGCGGAATACGTTTGTCAGCGGCAGGGCATGCGACGTCGGCTCGATGTCTTCGGCCGCCACCTCCGAAACCCGGGCGACCGAATCCAAGATCACCTCGAGCTGCGGAGCCAGGTGCTCGAGCTCATCGGCGGTGAGCTCGATCCGGGCCAGCCTGGCCAGGTCGGCCACATCGCTGGGCGTCAGTGCCACCGGTCCCGCCTCTCAGTTGTCTGCGGTGATCATCCTAGAGATCTGCTTCCAAGGGCCAGAAATCATTTCTGGGCCTGGCCGATCTCCCCCAGCTGCCGGACGACGAAGCCGGTTTTGAGCTTAGGTGTGAAAAACGTCGATTTGGGCGGCATCAACAATCCTTTCCGAGCAGTCCGTTGGATCTCGGCCACACTGACCGGGCGGATGAGCACAGCCGCGGCGGCGTTGCCGTTGGTGACCTCGGCCAACGTCTCCTCCAGGCCGTGCTGGTAAACCACAGACGCCGGGAAGTCTGCGAGGGCGGCCTCCAGCCACTCGCCATCCAGTGGCCGCACGCCCTCGAACGCACCGGGCTTCGCTGTCAGGCGCCAGGCACTGTGCGGGCCGACGAGCACCAGATAACCCTCCGCCTCCATGGCCCGAAGAGTCTCCCGACCTGGCAGCTCGGTCCGGGTCACATGGAAGGACCTCTCCAGCTCGGTCTTAAGTTTCTCCAGCGTGGTGTCGGCGTACAACCGGTGAATTGCTTCAATACTCAATTGGTCTTCCACCAGCTCACTGACGAAAGTCAGGGTCAGCTCGGCGGGCGTGTCCGTGCGCCCAGTGGCAGCACGGATCTCATCTCGATAGACCCGGCTGATCGCGTACCGGTGGTGGCCGTCAGCAATCAGCACGTCGTCGGAGGCGACCGCGGCCGAGATGGCGGCGATCCGTGTGGGATCGGTCACCCGCTCTACGACATGCTCGACACCGTCTTCACGCACGGTGCCGACGACTTCGGCGGGTTCGGACAGCAGCGCAGTGAGGCCGCTCGCCAACGACAGGCCCCAGACTGGGGACAGGTTGGCCCCGGTGGCCCGGGTCAGATCCAAGCGATCCGTGGAGGCCTTGGGAGTAGTCCGCTCATGGGGCAGCACCCCGCCGGCGCCGTCGTCGACCACCTCGAGACCTCCGAGCACACCGGCAACATCGCGCGGGGTGCCGCTCGCGTCGGTGAACCGCAGGCGATAGATGGTGAACGACGGCTGGGGATCGCACACCAGCACGCCATCACGTCGCCAGCGCTGCAGCAGCTCCGCGGCTCGGGCGTAGCGGTCGGCACCTCCGCGCGGTACGTCGACATGGGAGATGTTGTGCTCCGACCGGCCCTGGTACTCCGAAACGTCATCCTCCGACAGCACGTCGTACGGCGGTGCGACCACGTCCGCTAGTGGGTCAGCGGCATACCGCAGCGCGGCGAAGGGCTCGAATCGGGGCACCACGTCAGGCTGCCACGCCGCTGCAGCCCAGCGTCGTCCTGTCCGCGGATCCGCGTAGCTGACATGTCCCCGAAACCTTCCAGTAATGCGAGGAGAGGAAGATAGCGCCTGTGTTCTTGATGCGGGTGACCCTGCCGGACCGCCCAGGATCTCTGGGCGCCGTGGCCACCGCTATTGGCGGTATCAACGGGGACATCAACGCGGTGGAGATCGTCGAGAAGGGGGGCGACGGTTCCGTCGTTGACGATTTCATCGTCGACCTGCCTCCGAATCAGCTTCCGGAGACTCTCGTCGCCGCCTGCCAGAACCTGGATGGAGTGCACGTCGAATGGATCTCGCGTTATCCCGAGGGTGGCGGTTTGCAGTCCGATCTCGAGGCGCTCGAACGGATGACGACCGAGCCGGAACACGCGGCAGAGACGTTGGTGTCGCTGTGCCCAGTGGTCTTCCGCTCGCACTGGGCCGTGTTGATCGACACGTCGGGCAGCACAGTACGGCCCACCTTCTTCACCACGCTGGCGCCCGACGTCACTGAGGACATCGCGGACCAATTTGGGCCGTTCGACACCACTCACCGCGTGGAGCTGAAGTCCGGCTGGGCACCGGGCTGGGGTGAATGCACGGTTGTGGTGACACCGTTGACGCGGGACCGCGTCATCGTGGTCGGGCGCCTCGGCGGACCCGCGTTCCTGGATTCAGAGATCACCCGACTGAATCATCTCGCTGCGCTGATCAAGTAGCTCCACCGGTCAGCGGTACGGTCGCGCCATGGGCGTGTTCGGCTGGCCGGACCTCTGGGCGCTGCTGACCTCGGTGGGCTTCGGCGTCGTCTCGGCGGTGTTTCCCATAGCCAACGCCGAAACGTACGTCGTCGCGTCACAGGTTTCTGCGGTCGCCGGGCCCGTTCCCATTGCCATCGGCGTCGGCCTGGGGCAAACCGTCGGGAAACTCCTGCTCTTCCTCGGCGTGCGACGTGGGCGGGAACTACGGCTGATGCGGCGTCGACACACCCCACCGGTCAACCGCCCGGTCGGCTCGATGCGGGCCCGCTTGAAGGCCTGGACCGCCTGGCTGTTGGCGCTAGTGGGAGATCCACGCTGGGGGCTGCCGATTGTGGGTGTAGCCGCGGTGATCGGGCTTCCGCCGCTATACGCGGTCGCCCTGCTCGCCGGAGCAACAAAGATGCGCGCGCTGTGGTTCGCCCTTGTGGTGGCGGCCGGCCGCACGACTCGCTTCGTGATCGTGGCTCTGGGCATTGGCGGCCTGCAACGCTGGCTCCTCTGAGGGGCCAGCGCTGTATTCCGAGGCTAATCTGGCCGGGTGCCGAAGATCTTCAGCAACCTCAACCTGCACGGCGCTACGCCGCCACGCGTGCAGCCGATTCTGGGGGAATGGGGCCCGGAGAAGGTGCCGACGACTCGGGCGAAGAAGCGGATGCGCATCTGGGTCGGCTTGGCGCTGCTGGCGGGCATGATCGCCATCTTCCTGCTGGGCTGGTACGTCTATTACGCGATGACCGGCAGCTGGGGCTTCGGAATCGGTGACGAGAAGCAGTTCCTCGGTTGGCTCCGGTTCCCGTTGCTGACCACGTCCCGCTGAGAAAGCCCGCCGGCGCCGACGAGAATGCAGCTAGGCCAGCACGGGCGTTGTCGAACTAACCCACGGTGGCGACGTCAGCAGCCGCATCAGGACCGCGTTCAAGCAGGACATCGAACGCCTCGGCACCCGACAAGATCGGCACCTTCAGCTCGACGGCCTTGTCGTACTTGGACCCCGGCAACTCGCCCACCACGATGAAGGACGTCTTTTTGGACACGGAACTGGCCACCTTGCCGCCGCGCGCAGTGATCGCCTCCGCGGCCGTCTCACGGGTGTATCCCGCTAAGGAGCCAGTGACGACCACGGACAATCCCGCCAGGGTCTGCTCCCGCATCGGCTGCCGCTCGTCTCGCATGACGCAGCCAGCAGCCCGCCACTTGCGCACGATTTCGCGGTGCCAGTCGACGGAGAACCAGTCTGCAATGGTGGCGGCCATGGTTGGCCCAACGCGCTCGACCGCAGCGAGCTCAGCCGCCGTGGCTTCGGCAATCCGCTCGATGTCACCAAACGCTTGGGCCAGGTCTGGGGCCGTTGACGGTCCCACGTGCCGGATGCTCAGCGCGACCAAGAACTTGGCGAGTGGCCGCGTCTTCGCCTCCTCCAGGTTGAGCAGCAGCTTGTGGCCATTCGCGGTCAACCTGCCGCTGGTGGTGGTGAAGAACGGTGCTCGGAGGAGCGCCTCCTCGGTGAGGTCGAAGAGGTCCCCTTCGTCGACCAGCAGACCGGTCTCCAGCAACGCGGCGGCGGATTGGTAGCCGAGGCTCTCGATGTCGAGTGCCGCTCGGCTCGCAAGATGGAACAGCCGCTCCCGAAGCTGGGCAGGACAGGAGCGGTGGTTCGGGCACCGCAGGTCCGCATCGCCTTCACGTTCATAGTGCAAATCGGTGCCGCACGCCGGGCACTGGGTCGGCATCACAAACGGCCGCTCGTTCCCTGTTCGTAGTGCGACCACCGGACCTACGATCTCCGGAATCACGTCACCGGCCTTCCGCAACACCACGGTGTCGCCGACCAGTACACCCTTTCGCGCTAGCTCACTCGCATTGTGCAAGGTGGCCAGGCTGACCGTGGAGCCGGAGACTTGAACCGGTTCCATCACGCCGAAGGGCGTGACTCGACCCGTACGGCCGACGTTGACGTCGATCGACAACAACTTGGTCGTCACCTCCTCCGGCGGGTACTTGAACGCAATCGCCCACCGGGGAGACTTGGCCGTCGACCCGAGCTGGTCCTGGACGGACCGCTCATCCAACTTGACCACCACACCGTCGATTTCATGCTCGACCGAATGCCGATGCTCACCGAAGTGCTCGATGTAGGCCCAGACCTCGTCCAGCGTTGGGACGAGCTTTCGGTGTCGGCTGACCGGCAGGCCCCAACGCTCCAGTGAGGCGTAGGCGTCGGAGAGCCGGTCGGCGCGGTAACCGTCCACCACACCGAGACCGTGGCTGACGAAGCCAAGATTCCGCGAGGCGGTCACCTTGGGATCCTTCTGCCGCAGCGATCCGGCCGCCGCATTTCGGGGGTTGGCGAACGGCGCCTTGCCCTCGGCTACCAGCGACTCGTTGAGCGCCATGAAGTCTTCCACGGCGAAGAACACCTCGCCCCGCACCTCCAGCACCGATGGCGCATCCGCTCCGTCGAGCCGATCCGGGATGGTCTTGATGGTGCGGACATTCGTCGTGACGTCTTCACCGACCCGCCCGTCGCCTCTGGTGGCCGCTCGGAACAGCCGCCCACCCTCGTACACCAAGTCCAGCGCGAGCCCGTCGACTTTGAGCTCGCACAGGTAACCCGACTGCTCGAGCCGCTTCTCCCCCAGCTCGCGGATCGCCCGCTGCGCCCAGTGGTCCAGCTCCTCACGGCTGAAGGCATTGTCCAAGCTCATCAGGCGCTGCAAATGCTCAATCGGCGCGAAGGTGGTGGATGGCGGCCCGCCCACCTGCTGAGTCGGCGAGTCCGGTGTCCGCAGCGCCGGGAAGGCGTCCTCCAGCTTGTCCAGCTCCCGCATCTTGGCGTCGAACTCGCCGTCGGAGATGGTCGGCGCATCCAGCACGTGGTAACGCCAGCGCGCCTCGTTCAGCTCCTCAGACAGCTCCGCATGCCGCGCTCGAGCCGCGGCGTCGGGAGCGGCGAGTTCGATATCGGAGTGAAGGGGCAGGTCGGTGTCCTCAGCCACGTTCAGCACAGTAGCGCCGAACTCCGACAGGACATTGTCGGAACGGGCGAGTACAAAAGACACAATGACCGAGAAGACGGATCCGGCAGCACCGGACGCAGGAACTTCCAGCCGCTTGCGGTTGGACGCCCCTTACATGAAGACGTTCTTCGCGCTTCTGGCCAACACGCTGCTCGTTTCTGTCATCAACTTCACGGTCTGGTTCGCCATCACGTTCTACGTCTTCTTGGAGACCCGATCGGTCTTCGCTACCGGCATGATCGCCGGGCTATTCCTGGTGGCCACGGCCCTCACCGGGATCTGGTTCGGCAGTCTGGTCGACCATCACCGCAAGAAGACGATGATGCAGATGTCGGCGCTGGTGTCGGTGGTGCTGTACGCGGCGGCGCTGGCGCTGTACCTGCTCACTCCCGAGGAGCGGTTCCGGGACCCGACCAGTGTCGTGCTGTGGGTCTTCGTCGTGCTGTTGATGGCCGGCGTGATTGCCGGCAACATCCGCATGATCGCCATGCCGACGATCGTGACGATGCTGATACCCGACAACCGCCGCGATCGCGCCAACGGGCTGGTCGGCACAGCATCCGGCATCAGCTTCCTGGTCACGTCAGTGATCAGCGGACTGCTGGTCGGTGCCAGCGGAATGCTCGCCGTACTGGTGCTCGCCCTCGTGGTCTTGCCGGCCTCCGTCGTCCATCTGAGCCTGGTATCGGTGCCGGAAC
>DATFOP010000357.1:0-3435 GCA_035265505.1 Propionibacteriaceae bacterium
CGCGATGGCCACGGCGTCCATCCCGCCGTTCGTGGGTTACGGCCGGATCGGCGGACGGATCTACCTCAACGTCAGCGTCATGAAGACCTTGTCGGGCGCATTCGGCGTGCCGGAGAAGCGCTTCCGCGACCTGACGGAGGAGATCTTCGGGCGGTTAGCCGATGATCTTGAGATCCCTCCGGTTCAAGCCCCCCGCCTGGCCATCCTCCGCGGCGTGCTGCCGATGGCCATCCATGTGCTCGGCGAAGCCCGGCGGGACAAAAAGATCTTGAATAGTTACCTGGCGAATCATCCCCACCGGTGCGAGCAACGTCGCGCACAGATCGCGGTGATCACGTCCGCCGACGAGTTGGCCCAGCTGTGGACCGACGTCCTCGATCCGGAGTTCAACCGGGTCAGCTGGATGCTGTCGGCCGCGACCCGGTCCAGTGGAGCGTCCTTCGTCACCACCCGCAAGCGATTGCAGCGGCTCGTGGGTGACGGGGCGGCGAACGCCCTGACCGCGGGGCTCGGTGCCCAAGCCGGGCAGCTGGCCAGCCTGGGGTTGCTCGACGGTCTTGATCAGCTGTCCCGAGCCGAGATCGATCGGGAAACCTTCAATCAGCGCTACGGCCATCGCGGTCCCCACGAGTTCGAGATATCCACACCGCGACCGGCGGAGGACCCGCAGTGGATCGGCCAGCAGCTGGCGGCCGGGGCGGCGGTCGGCTATCGGGATCTTCTTGCCGCCCAGCAGGCGGCCCGCGACGCCGCCTGGGCGGAACTGGACAAGCGGCACACGTGGCACGCTCGAGTCCTCCATCGGCAGCTCGCTCACTGGGCCGAGATCAGCCGGGACCGGGAGCACGCCCGGACAGAGGTGATCCGTTATTTCTGGGTGCTGCGGGCGTACGCGGTCAAGGCCGGCGAGTTGACCGGTCTCGGCGAAGACATCTTCTTCCTCGAAGCACCGGAGATCGTTCGTGCTCTGCAGCGCGAATCCATCAGTCCTCGACTGATCGCTGACCGGCGGGCGGCCTACTTGGCGTACTGCTCCTTGCCGAAATATCCGGCACTGATCCGCGGGCTCTTCGATCCCTATCGCTGGGCGGCCGACCCGCACCGCCGCATTGACCGCTATGTGCCGAACACAAAGGCGCCCAGCTCGGCCGCGATCACGGGCTTCCCGGGCTCCTCGGGCATCGTAGAGGCGCCGGTACGGGTGCTGGCTGACGCGGCCGAAGGGACGGCGTTCCGATCAGGGGAGGTCCTGGTCACGGCCGTCACCAACGTTGGCTGGACTCCGCTGTTCCCGCGCGCCGCTGCGGTGATTACCGATGTGGGTGCTCCACTGTCGCACGCCGCCATCGTGGCCCGCGAACTCGGCATTCCGGCGGTGGTCGGCTGTGGAGACGCGACGATGCGGTTGAACACCGGTGACCGGGTCCGGGTGGACGGAACGGCCGGGACGGTTGAGCTCCTCTCCGCCGTCCCGGCAGACTCGACGCCATGAGTTGGGACTTGACCGGCCCCGTAGCTGAGGTGGCCCCGACGTTGCTGGGAGCGACCCTGCGGCACCGCGAGGTGGCGGTCCGGCTTACCGAGGTTGAGGCCTACGACGGCCCCAGCGATGCCGCTTCGCACGCCCATCGCGGCCGTACGGCCCGGAACGCGATCATGTTCGGGCCGCCGGGGCACCTCTATGTCTATTTCAGCTACGGGATGCACTGGGCGGCTAACGTGATCTGCGGGCCGGACGGACATGCCTCCGGCGTGCTGCTGAGAGCCGGCGAGGTCGTCGACGGGATCGAGGTAGCGCGAACCCGTCGCGCCCGAGCTCACGATCGCGATCTTGCTCGGGGTCCCGGCCGGCTCTGTGCGGCCCTCGATCTGACCGCGGAGCAAAAGGGGTGCTATCTGCTGGGCGACGGCCCCGTCCACCTGGAACCGCCGACCGAGCGCCCAGCCATGATCATGGCCGGGCCGCGGGTCGGCGTCTCACTCGAGGCTGACCGGCCTTGGCGGTTCTGGATCGCCGACAGCCGATTCGTGTCCGATTACAAGCGGAGCCCCCGCGCGCCTCTGTCGAGCGCCCTCAGTCCAGCGTCCAGAGCGAACCCAGAAGCGATGTCATGAGTTCCGCAAAACTTCGTCACGCGTGTCTCCTCGTGGCCCGGCCCGTCCACCACCTCCAGGTGTGACCTGCGCCACATTGGTCCAAACCTCGGACCGCCGAATGTGAATTCGTGATCGTTGGTGTCTAGACTCCCGCGAAGATAACGGTTCGGTCTCGGCCTATTTACTCGGGGGAGTTGGTTTACGTTGGCTCGTTCACGGCCGCGTCGAGCACTGCGACCGCCGCTGGCGGTCCGGGTCGGGCGGGTCGTGGCACCGATCGCTTTCACCGGCGTCCTCGCCTCTGGGATAGCGGTGGCCATCTGGCCGCAGCCTGAATACACAGCGGCAGTACCAGCGCCTGCCGCAGCAACACCAACCCCGGCAGGGACCACCACCAGCGCTTCTGCTCGGTCGAGTCGGGACGAGGCTTCTCGACCGGCCGTCAAGAGCTCCGCCTCGGCGAAGGCGTTTCGAGGCACTCCTTCGGCCAAGGAGAAGCAGCCCACCTTCCAGCCTTCGAAGACGGCGGCAGCCAAGGCGGTACGCCAGAGTGCTTCTCTGAGGGCCACGGGCATCCGCTACACGACAGCAGGGGTGAATGTCCGCAGCGAGCCAAGCGTCAACGGCAAGGTGATCACGGTCCTTACCGCTGGCAGCAAGGTCTCGATCACCAGTGGAAGCGTGCCGGGGTGGGCGGCAATCATGTACGACAATCAGCGCCGCTGGGTCCGGAGCGAGTACCTCTCGACTAAGAAGCCTTCCACCTCCAGCTCCAGCTCGGCCGCAACGTCCAGCGGCATTTCCTACGCGCCCTGCAAGTCCGGCTCCTCTGTCGAGTCCGGTCTCACGCCCGATGCGATTCGGGTCCATCGCGGGATTTGTGCGCGTTATCCGCAGGTCACTTCCTACGGCGGCGTCCGCGCCGACTCTTTGCCGTATCACCCGTCCGGCCGAGCGCTTGATGCGATGATCTCGAACTCGACCGTCGGCTGGCAGATTGCCAATTGGGTCCGCGCGAATGCCTCGCGGCTTGGCGTCAGTGAAGTCATCTACTCCCAGCGCATCTGGACAGTCCAGCGGTCCAGCGAGGGCTGGCGCTCCATGTCCGATCGTGGATCGGACACCGCCAATCACTATGATCACGTCCACATAACGGTTTACGGCAACTCGGGCACCGGCTAGCCACGACCCGCTGGCCCAGCTTGTGGAGCACCTGAGGCCGACTTAGGGTTTGTTCATGGTGGACGTCTATCAAGTGGTGCTCGGTGCGATCGCCGTGTCCATCATGGTCCTTGTACCGATCGGGCTGGTCTTTCTCTACGACCTGCTGGCGGGGCG
>DATFOP010000358.1:0-6220 GCA_035265505.1 Propionibacteriaceae bacterium
CGCCGAAGGCACCGCCAGGCTGCGCGTCTGCGGTGCGCCGTCGTGCGGGATGTTCTACCGCCCACGTCGCCGCCAGCAGCGCTGGTGCTCGGAGCCGTGTGGCAACCGCGCCCGGTTCGCGCGCCACTACGCGCGCCGCACCGAGATCCCGGTCTGAGGCTTAGAAGCGGTACGTCGTCTGGCCGTGCTCGTCGCCGAAGGCGATGACCTTGGCGGGCGTGACCCGGTAGACCCAAGCGCCTCCCTCGGTATTGCCTCCTGAATCGCTCAACTCGACGAACTCCTGGCCGCGGACCTCGAAATTCCAGTCGTCGCCGTACTTGGCGAACCATGCGGCGGCCAGCGCCCGGAGCGCCTCCGCGTCCTTGACTCGCACGGCCGTACCCTCGACGACGACATCCTTACCACTGTCCCAGCCGTTGGCGCCTGTGCTGCCGGTCGTCACCGCCACGTGCGGGTTGGCGTCGAGGTTGCGCTGCTTTTGCTCCTTCGGGCCGGTACAGAAGGCGAAAGCGCCGTCCTGCCAGACGCCCACGAGCGGTACGGCGTGCGGACGCCCGTCCGCGCGGACTGTGATGATCCAGTAGAGCTGCGCGTCGACGAGGAGGCGCTCGATGTCATCCCACGGTGGTGGGGTGGCCGATGCGTCGCCGTATCTCGGATCGATCCTTCCGGTCGTCATGTTCCATTCGACTGGTTCCGGCACGGCAACTCATCGGCCTAAGTGCTCTTCGCTTTGTGAATCTCGGTATGACGCTACGCGCGGAAGAGGATGGCTCAGCGCTCTAGCTCGTCTATTTCGGCCTGCAGGCGCTCTAATTCCAATCGTTCGGCCCGGAGCCGCTCCGCCTCACGTTGTTCGGCTTCTCGTCGCTCGACCTCCAGCCGGTGGGTCTCGAGGCGCTCCTCGCGGCGACGTTTCCGCTCCAGCCGCTCCGCCTCCTCGGCTGCGGCCCGGCGCGCGGCTTCGCGCCTTTTCGCCTCTTCGGCCTGAGCGCGTTCCGCAGCCAACTGAGCCACGGCAGCGCGTTCCGCTGCTGCGCGTTCAATCTTGCGGCGCTCCGCTTCGACCTGCGCCCGCTCCATCTGCTCCCGTTCGAGCCGATGCGCCTGCACTCGTTCCGCCTCGAGCCACGCTGCCGTCGTCCGCTGCCGCTCAGCCAAGAGGGACGTCAGAGCGACCGGCCCACCGGCGGCAGCGGTCGTCGCTGCATACGAAGCAGCCGGTGGCAGCGGTGTCCAGGACACCGGCTGGGTACGAATGCGCTCCGGTTTGTCGGCGGGATCGGTGCCAGCTGCAGGCACAGGTTCGGGCGACTGCCCCATCGCTGCGGCCGCGGCGGCCACTGCGTCGGCCTCGTCGCTTCTTCCGGAGTTCGTCAGGTCGCGGGCCAGATCAGTGAGCGCCGCCGCCAGATGTACCCGGGCGAGGTCACCCCAACGGCCGGTGAGCCCTCCCAGCAGTTCGATCAACGTCCGTCGGGTTACCAAACCAAGATCGACTTCGCCGATGGCGATCAGGCGGTCCGCCATGTCCCGATACAGGTCAAACAATGGCTGGGCGAGGCGCTCCAGAAGGGCGGGACTCAGGCGCCCCGGTTGGCGCAGTCGACCGCCCACCACACTGTCGTATCGATTCTTCGCGGTGTGCAGAAACATGATCGACTGATCGAGGCGGCCCGCCGCCCAGCGGCAGTCTGAGGCGAGCCTGTCCACGTCGATCGCCAGGTACTGGCCGTCAGGGTCTTCCTCCAGATGAGATTCAGACAGTCTGCTGATAGCAGCGTCGGCATGTGCGTTCGCGGTGGCAACGTCTCCGGAGGCGAGTGCAGCCCGAGCGCTGCACAACAGTGCCCAGATCGCCGTCCGCGGCTGCAATTGACGCAGCAGCCCGGCGCCGAGTTGATCTTGTATGTCCCGCAGCGATTCGATGGTCCGGCCGGCGGCATCCGACATGCCCACACCAGTCTGAATGGTGGCCAGGTGAACCGCCGCAGTGACATAGCGGGCGGCGTCACTGAGTGAGGTGTACGGGCCGATCGGTCCCTTGGCCGCCAGCAACTCCGCGGCACGGCGTACCGCTTCCTGAGCATCCTCCGCTGCAGCGGCGTACCCGTGACCCAACAGCCGGTGAGCGGTCAACTCGACAAGAGCGTCAGCCAGCTCAGTGGTTTTCGATGGGTCTGACCCAACCCAGCCGCGAAGCCGCTGCATCTGCGCGGTCAAGCTCTTAGCCCGCTGGGCGTACGAGTCTTGAGACTGCTGTCGTTTCGCCTGGCCCATCATGCCTTTCGTGCGTAGCTCCGGCTGTCCACCGCTAGGCTGCGTCATCGGCCACCATCAAGGGTGGCTTCCCATTGTCTGACCGCCACTCAAGTCGGAGGACGGATAAACGCGACAACCATGCTGTATGGAAGGAAGAGTTTGTGCACGTCCTGATCCTCGGTGCGGCCGGCATGATTGGTCGCAAGCTGACCGCCCGGCTGGTCGCGGACGGGAACGTCGGAGGCAACGACGTCGAACGGTTAACCCTGGCCGACGTGGTTGCTCCGCGGCACCCCGCAAATGCCGCCGGTCAGGTCAGGGTGGTCGCCACCGACCTGGCTGTTCCGTCCGAGGCCGAGCGTTTGGTGGACGGTCGACCCGATCTGATCTTCCATCTCGCGGCGGTGGTGTCGGGTGAGGCTGAGACGGACTTCGAAAAGGGCTACCGGGTCAACCTGGACGGCACTTGGGCACTGCTCGAAGCGGTCCGGGCAGCGCACACCGCCAGCGGCTACCACCCTCGTGTGGTTTTTACGTCCTCGATTGCGGTCTACGGCGCGCCGCTACCCAATCCCATTCCGGAGGACTTCCAGCAGACCCCGCTCACCAGCTACGGCACCCAGAAGGCGGTCGGGGAGCTCTTGCTGGCCGACTACACCCGACGCGGATTCCTCGATGGCATCGGGATCCGGCTGCCCACCATCTGCATCCGTCCAGGGAGACCGAACAAGGCCGCTTCCGGCTTCTTCTCCAGCATCCTGCGCGAGCCGCTGGTCGGGCAGGAGGCGGTCTTGCCGGTCCCCGAGACGGTCCGGCACTGGCACGCCTCGCCGCGTTCGGCAGTGGAGTTCCTGGTCCGGGCGGCCACGCTCGATGGTCAGCAGGTCGGCCCCCGACGCACGCTGTCGATGCCCGGTCTCAGCGCCACCGTTGGAGAGCAGATCGAGGCTCTGCGACGGGTTGCCGGAGAGCAGGCTGTCCGACTGATCCGCCGCGAGCCGGACGAGTCGATCATGCGCATCGTCCAGACCTGGGCTCCGGCGCTGGAGGCGACGCGAGCGGTGCGCTTGGGCTTCGCCGCCGAGAGCTCTTTCGACGAGATCATCCGGGTGCACATCGAGGATGAGCTGGGCGGCTCGCTCTGAACCCCGGGCAGCGACAGGATGGTGATCATCATGGAGCTTTCCTGGTCGGCCGGTGAATGGACCCACCCGCCAGTCACCACGGCGGAGGACGGCGACGACCTGCTGGTCACTGCCGCAGAAGGCAGCGACGCGTGGCGAATAACGTCCTACGGATTCGTCCACGACAGCGAGCATGCACTGCTGGCGCCATTTCCCGCGAAGAGCGCCGTGGAAGTCGAGTTCACCGCCTCCTTCTCCCATCAGTTCGACCAAGCCGGGGTTTTTATCGGTGTCTCCGCCGAGCGATGGGTAAAAGCCGGCGTCGAATTCGCCGATGGTCGCCCACACATCGGCGCGGTCGTCACCGACGGACGATCTGACTGGTCTCTCTCCCCCGCGCCAACGTGGGTGGACAGGCGCATCCTCATCCGGATCAGTCGGACTGCCGACGCGCTCACCATCCGGGCCAAGCCCGACCACGGCGAACTCCAGCTGGTCCGCGTGGTGCCGTTCGAGGCGAGCCTCGTCGCGACTGCAGGTCCCTACACCTGCGCTCCCACGCGAGCAGGCCTGACCGTTCGATTCCACGCGTGGCGCACCACTGAACCCGACCCCAGCCTCCATTAACACGCCCCCAAGCCGGGGCCGGCGAACGCGTCACCGCAAGCCGAGTGGCGCCAGGAGGGTAGCTGAGCCCGGCCAGCCTCGCGACGGTAGTCACCTGATTCATGCGGTCCTGACTGGCACGTTTACCCAAGCCGCAGGGACAATGGAAGCAACGGGCGTGACTGCCCGCATTGACAGGTGACTCAGGTCGGAGGGATGCGGCGATGCGGATGGTATGGAGAGGCACCATCTCCTTCGGCTTGGTGACGATCCCGGTTCGGTTATACGTAGCCACCGAGAGCAAGAACGTTCCCGCCCACCAGATCCACATCAGCGACGGCGGCCGGGTGCAGTACAAGCGGGTTTGCTCAATCGACGGCGCTGAAGTGCCGTACGAGGAGATCGGGCGCGGCTATGAGTCAACAACTGGCGAGATAGTGATGCTCAGCGATGACGATCTCTCCATGCTGCCGGCCAAAACATCGCGCGCCATAGAGGTCATCTCGTTCTTGCCGGTGCAAGCCGTTGACCCCATCTATCTCGACCGCAGCTACTACGTCGAGCCCGAACGGCAGGGCGCTAAGCCATACCGACTGCTGCGCGACGCGCTGCGCGAAAAGGGCCGGGTCGCCGTCGCCAAGTTCACGCTCCGCGATCGCCAGATTGTCGCGGTCTTGCGAGTGCACACCGATGTGCTCGTCCTCGCAACCATGCTCTGGCCGGACGAAGTCCGGGAGCCCCAGTTCCCCTTCCAGGCCGATGAGGATGAGTGGTCGACGCCCACCCAGGAACTCGCCATGGCGGAAGCGCTCATCGACTCCTTGTCAGATGAGCAGTTGGACCCAGGAAGGTACCGCGACGTACACCGGGAGACGCTGACCGCCCTTATCGATGCCAAGGCGACTGGGCGCATCCCGACTCAGCAGGGTGAGCCCGGCGCGGTACCGCTCGACCTGATATCCGCCCTGCGAGCCAGCATCGAGGCCGCGAAGCAACGCCGGTCAACGGGAAACGGTGGGCGGCGGCGCGCCGCCGAAAGTCCCGGCCCAGCGAAGAAAAAGCCCACCAAGCCGGCACAGGTCGGACGCGAAGCGAGCCCGCCGAAGAAGCGAGGCTGACACACATCCAGCGGAAGGCCGATGACACGCCGACCGCAATACCGTCCAGTGCCCGATGTAGCTGGTACAACGACGGCATGAGCAGTTGTGTTGACTGCGACCGTGACGTTGACCACTGCCACGGCACGCTGGTGGTGCATAGTGACCGCACTGTCGAATGCACACATGCCGGCTGCGAGCTTGGGGATCTGCTGCGGCACGTGTTCATCATCGATTGCGCAGCAGTGCTGGGCGGTTGCTGCGGGGCCGAGAAGGCGGCGAACCTGGCGATCGCGTCCTAACCCCGATTTGGGCTGTCCGGCAATCGCCACATTAGATTGAGCCGGAATGACTGTGCAGTTGATCGGACGCGAGCTGGACGACATCGTTCGTGAGCTCTACGTGCTCCCCCCAGCTGATTTCGTCGGTGCTCGAAACGAGTTGGTGCGGCAGGCTAGAGCGGCGGGTAGCCGGGATCTGGCAGAGCGGCTACAGCGACTCCGCCGCCCCACCCGCAGCGCCTGGCTGGTGAACCTGTTGGCGAGCGATTCCGCTTCGATGCAACGTTTGTCGGCGTTGGGTCGCGAGCTTCGCGATGCCCAAACCGGGCTGGCTGGTGCAGAGTTGCGCAACCTGGCCGAGCAGCGCCGGCACTTGTTCGGAGACTTGCTGGAGCAAGCCCGTGCCCATGCCGCTGGGGCGGGCGTGCGGGTGACTTCTACAGTGCTGTTGGAGGTCGAGGCGACGCTGCAGGCCGCTCTTGTCGATCTCGCGGGTGCGCTTACCATTCGCAACGGCCGTCTGGTTCGACCGCTCTCCCACAGCGGCTTCGGGCGGCGGCCACGGGTCAACATCCGAGAGATGGAGGCGGCTGCCGACCTGCGGCATCACGTACCGGGGGAAACGGCTGAGCCGGAGCGTCCTGCGGTCGAGGATGAACTCGCGGCTCGGCGGCGAGCTGTAGCCGACCGCTGGGCCGTCGAGCTGGTCGATGTGACCGACCGCGCGTTGGTGGAGGACGATTCCGGTCCACCGCCGGACAGTGGAAGGAAAGTACCTTCTCAGCTGCGCCTGGCAGAAGAAGAACTTGCCGCCGCCGAGGCTTCGCACTGGCAGTCCGAATTCGAC
>DATFOP010000359.1:0-2609 GCA_035265505.1 Propionibacteriaceae bacterium
CAGCCAAGTCGGTGCGCAATACGCTGATGATCGTGGAGAGGGTCCGGTGGGGAATTATTGGCGTCGGGAATGTGACTGAACGCAAGAGCGGGCCGGCTTTTCAGCAGGCTGAACGATCCGAATTGGTTGCTGTCATGCGCCGAAATGGTGATCTTGCCGCTGACTACGCTCGACGAAACAACGTCCCGCGGTGGTACGACGATGCCGACGAGCTGATCAACGATCCCGAAGTCGATGCCGTCTACGTTGCCACGCCACCTGATTCACACGCCGAATATGTGCTCCGGGTCGCCCGAGCAGGCAAGCCCGTCTATGTCGAGAAGCCGATGGCTCGCACGGCCCTGGAGTGTGAAGACATGCTCTCGGCCTGCGACGAGGCAGAGGTGGGTTTGTTCGTGGCTTACTACCGTCGCGCCTTGCCGCGTTTTGTCACGGTCAAGGAACTGTTGGACAGTGGCCGGATCGGTCAGCTCCGGTCGGTCAGCATCCGCAACGAGCGGCCCGTCCCAGTGGGTGAGGCTGACCAGGAGGGCTGGAGGGTAGATCCCGAGATTTCGGGCGGTGGCCACTTCGTCGACCTCGGTTCTCACATTCTTGATTTGCTGGACTGGCTGCTTGGTCCTGTGACCCATTCGGCCGGTGTCGCTGCAAACCGTGGTGGACGCTACCGAGCCGAAGACCTGGTCACGGGTGTCTTCAGCTTTCGGTCCGGTGTAGAAGGTGTCGGTGTCTGGAACTACGACTCGTTCCAGTACCAGGATCACGTCGAGATCGTCGGAACGGCGGGCGCACTGCGCTTCTCGTGTTTCGCCGACGAGCCGTTGCGGCTACTCACTGCTCGGGGAGTGGAACAGATCAACGCGCCTTATCCCGAGACAGTTCAACTGCCCCTGATCCAGACCGTGGTTGATGCTCTGACTGGCCATGGCGAGTCGCCCAGCGACGGACATAGTGCTGTGAGGACGGCTCGCGTTATCGACGGTCTGCTATCGGACTATAGGGATCGTCACGGAATCACCTACTTCTCCGGCGAAGCCGGGTCACGGAGGCCCGGCTGAACCGAGCAGGTCCGCCCCAGACGGAATTGATCACGGGAGGTTAGCGCAGCGTCTTTGCGCTGCCGTTGCTGCGTCGGTGGCTTCGAGCTCGTTTGAACGGATACGGTCTTGCATGCCCGCTTTCGGCTTCCATGCCTCGCACGAGCAGGTTCATCCCAGCGAGCTGCTGGCCGCGGTGCAGCGCGCCGAGGAGGCCGGCTTCGATGCAGCAATGTCCTCGGACCACTTCTCTCCGTGGAGCGAGCGGCAGGGTCAGGCTGGGTTTGCGTGGTCATGGCTCGGCGCCGCCCTGCAGGCCAGCGCGTTGCCGTTCGGGGTGGTTACCGCGCCGGGCCAGCGCTACCACCCTGCCGTGGTGGCCCAGGCCATCGGCACCCTCGGCAGCATGTATCCCGGCCGGTTGTGGGCCGCACTCGGCACGGGCGAGGCCAGTAACGAGCACATCACCGGTACTGGCTGGCCGCGCAAACAGATACGCAATGATCGGCTGCGGGAATGCGTCGACATAATCCGGGCCCTGCTGAGTGGCGAGGAGGTAAGCCACGACGGGCTGGTCCGTGTCGACAGGGCGCGGGTCTGGACCCGGCCGCCCGACCCGCCGCCGCTGCTCGGCGCGGCGGTCAGCGTTGCGACCGCCCGCTGGTGCGCAGCCTGGGCGGACGGGCTTATCACTGTCAACGCCGACCTCGAGCATTTGCGCCGCCTGATCGACGCTTACCGGGCAGCGGGCGGCCGGGGACGGTTGGTTCTGCAGGTCCATCTGAGTTGGGCACCCGATGAGGCGCAGGCCGAGGCGATCGCGCTTGAGCAGTGGCGCAGCAACGTTTTCCCAGCGCCGGCCTGCTGGGACATAGACAGCGTCGAGACCTTCGATGCCGTCTCTCAGGACGTCCCGATTGAGCGGGTGCGCGAGGTCGTGCAAATCTCCTCCGACTTGGGTCGGCACACCGCCCAGCTCGCCGCGTACGGGGAACTGGGTTTCGACGAGATCGCGCTGCACCACGTCGGGCAGAGCCAGGACGACTGGATCGAGGTCTTCGGGTCTCGGGTCCTGCCGCAGCTGCGGCAGGCACCGAACGGAACCACGTAAACGGGAGGAGAGCGGAGTGAAGGTTGTCGTCGCCGGAGGTCACGGTCAGATCGCTCTGATCTTGCAGCGGCTGCTCACGGAGGCGGGGCATGAAGCGGTTGGAATCATCCGCAATCCGGACCAGGCAGGAGACCTCGAGCGGATCGGGAGCGGGGCGCTGGTCCTCGACCTCGAGCACACCGAAGCGGAAACCCTCGCGGCCCACCTGGACGGGGCCGATGCCGTGGTGTTCGCCGCCGGCGGCGGACCGAACAGCGGTGCCGCCCGCAAGCTGACCATGGACCGGGACGGCTCGATCCTGCTCGCTGACGCCGCGGAGGCAGCCGGCGTCCGTCGCTATCTAATGGTCTCCGCGATCGGGACTGACGACTACGAGCCCGACTCCGATGAGGTCTTTCAGATCTACCTGCGAGCCAAGAGTGAGGCTGACGCGAACCTACGGGCGCGCGATCTCGATTGGA
>DATFOP010000360.1:0-10288 GCA_035265505.1 Propionibacteriaceae bacterium
AGCACCGAGCCGCTCAGGCCGAAGACGATGATCGCGACCACATTGGTCGTCAGATTCGCGATCTTGGCCTTGGCGCTCGCCTCGAGGAACCCGTAACCCAGCACACCGACCAGCAAGATCACGAAGAACGATCCGGTGCCGGGGCCGAGAAAGCCATCGTATGCCCCCACGGTGAGCCCGATCAGCGCCGTCCGACCGTAATGCGCCCGCCCGTCGTGCTTGCGTGCCGACGTCAGACCCAGCCTGGGCCGGCGCCAGGTATAGACGCCCACCACCACCAGGGCAATCAGGACGATTGGTGTGAAGTACTCCCTCGGCAGCAATTTCGCGGCCTGAGCGCCCAAGGCCGATCCGGCTGCAGACCCAAGTACGAGCGGCAGCACCGTCCTCCAGTCCGGCTTGATCTTGACGGCATAGGCGATCGAGCTCGTCGCTGTGCCCCAGACCGACGAGATCTTGTTGGTGCCCAGGATGGTCGCGGGCGAGGTGGTCGGGGGCAGCGCGATCAGCAACGCAGGGAGCTGGATCAGGCCGCCGCCGCCAACCACGGCGTCCACCCAGCCGGCGCTGAACGCTGCCACCATCAGCAGGAGCAGCGTGACGGGCTCGAGATCGGGTCCCGGCACAGATCAGGCCAGCGCGGGCCGGCCGTGCACGGCCGCCACAATCTCTCCCAGTGCATCGGCCAGCGGGATATCGGACTGCTCCCCCGAGCGCCGATCACGGAGTTCGATCATGCCGTCCGCGAGACGTCGACCCACGACGACGATAGTCGGCAAGCCCATCAGCTCGGCATCGGCGAATTTCACGCCCGGACTGGCTTTCCGGTCGTCGAGCAGCACCTGGATCCCGGCCTCGTCGAGTTGCGCAGCAAGATCAACAGCGGCGGCTAGCACGGCCTCATCCTTGCCGGCAGCCAGGAGCTGTACGTCGTACGGTGCCAACTCGCGGGGCCAGCACAACCCCTTCTCATCGGCCGTGCCCTCGGCCACAGCAGCCACGGCTCGCGATACACCGACCCCGTACGACCCCATGGTGACCGTCACCAGCCTGCCGTGTTGATCAAGGACTTTGAGGCCGAGAGCCTCCGCATACTTCTTGCCCAACTGGAAGATGTGGCCCATCTCGATGCCTCGCGCCAGCCGAAGAGGGCCGCTGCCGTCAGGTGCAGGATCCCCTTCCCGGACGTCGGCGGCATCGATCGTGCCGTCCGGTGTGAAGTCACGGCCACACACCAGGTCGAAGACGTGGCGGCCCGGCTGGTTGGCGCCGGTCAGCCAGCGAGTTCCGATGACCACGCGCGGGTCGACCAGATACTTGATCTTGGTGGGGCCATCCGCACCCAGCACCTCCGGACCGAGGTAGCCCTTTACCACCTCGGGATGCGCCGCGAAGTCTTCGTCTCCGAACGGCTCAGCCTCGGCGGGTTCCAGCTGCGCCGCCAGCCGCTTCAGGTCGACTTCCCGGTCACCGGGCACGCCCACCGCCAGTGGATGCCGAGAGCCGTCCACCTGCTTGACCATGAAGACGACGTTCTTCAAGGTGTCGCCGGGCTGCCACGGCCGATCCGGGCGCGGATATTGCACGTTCGCCAAGTCGACCAGAGTGTCAATCGTCGGCGTGTGCGGTGTGTCCTCGACGTGGGCCGCCGGTGCATCGTCGTACGGGATCGCCGGCGGCGGTGGGACCCGGACCGCTTCCACATTCGCCGCGTAACCGCCCGGGGAGCGGACGAACGTATCCTCCCCGTACTCAGCGACCGCCAGAAACTCCTCACTGGCCGAGCCACCCATCGCGCCGGACATCGCGTGCACGATCACGTACTCGAAGCCGAGCCGGTTGAAGATCTTGACGTACGCATCGCGATGCATGTCGTAGGACTTCTGGAGACCTTCATCGTCGATGTCAAAGGAATACGAGTCCTTCATCACGAACTCGCGACCTCGGAGCAGGCCAGCCCGCGGCCGCGCCTCGTCACGGTACTTGGTCTGGATCTGGTAGAGGGAGAGCGGCAAGTCCTTGTAGGAGGAGTAGAGGTCCCTGACCAGCAGCGTGAACATTTCCTCGTGGGTGGGTCCGAGGAGATAGTCGGCACCCTTGCGATCCTTCACGCGAAAGAGAGCATCCCCATACTCCGTCCACCGGCCGGTCGCCTCGTACGGTTCACGGGGCAGCAACGCCGGAAAGTGCACCTCCTGCGCGCCGATCGCATCCATCTCCTGCCGCACGATCTCCTCGACCTTGCGGAGCACCCGGAACCCAAGTGGCAACCAGGAGTAGATGCCCGGCGCGGCCCGCCGGATGTAGCCGGCGCGGACCAGCCATCGGTGGCTCGGCACCTCGGCGTCAACGGGGTCCTCCCGTAAGGTCCGGACGAACAACTCCGACATTCGGGTGATCACGTGCGAAACCCTATCCGCGCAGGGTGCGCATGGCGGCGATGCCGTGGCGTGGGACAGCGAGGTATGGGAGCTCCCCCTTCGGGCGAGAACCTCGTCAGTAGTGGACGGTGGCGAATTCGCCGACCTTGGCGAAACCGACTCGGTCGTACATCGCTCGGGCTGGCACGTTGTAGTCATTGACGTAGAGCGACACGGTGGGCACCTGCTTGCGGGCCAGCTGCACCACAGCGGCCATGGCGGCGGCGGACAGGCCGCGCCCCCGCAGCTCGGGCTCGAGCCAGACGCCTTGCACCTGACAGACCGAGCCGGAGACGGACCCCAGGTCCGCCTTGAAGAGCACCCGGTTCCCGTCGAATAGTCCGAACGCCCGGCCAGAGGTGATCAACTGCCGGACGTAGAACCGGTAGCCGGCCGGATTCCCCTGGATTGGCGACACACCGACTTCTTCGGTGTACATCCGCACGGCGGCCTCGTAGTAGGAGTCCCAGTGCTCCAACGTGACCCGTCGGACCTGCGGATTCGGGGTCACCAGCGGATCTTTGCTGATCGCGAGGACTGGCTGGCGAGGCCGGACGTTGCGGACCTCTTGCCATGGCTCGCCCCACCGATCCGAAAGCTGCCGCCACATGCCGAGCACCACCGTCGAGGGGCCGATGATGGAGGCGCAGGGCCGCTTGGGGCCGGCGAACTCGACCCACGCCGCAACCGCCTCCGCATCGGCATTGACGGGCACCATGTTGGACCCGACGTGACATAGCGCCCTCAGCGCACCGTCACGCTCGAAGCCCCAGATCGGGCACCCGAGGCTGGACTGGTCGACGCCCGCGGCTCGCACCCGGGCGGCCACCATGACATTTTCCACCGGATTGATCGACAGCACCCGGATGGCCGCCGGCAGATCGTTTCGGGTGAGCACGCGCACGCGGCCAGGCCTCCGGCGCAGCCCTACGGTTGAGCGGCCGGGAAAGGCAGCGGCCTGCTCCATGATCAGACCACGCTGACCTGCGGAACGCCTTCGGCCGCCGGCAGACTGTCCGCCAACCTCATGGCCTCCTCGATCAGGGTCTCGACGATGTCGCTCTCCCGTACAGTCTTGATCACCTCGCCGCGGACGAAGATCTGACCCTTCCCGTTGCCGGACGCGACGCCAAGATCGGCCTCCCGAGCTTCGCCTGGACCATTGACGACGCAGCCCATCACCGCGACGCGCAGCGGCACCTCGAGACCTTCCAGCCCGGCCGTGACCTCCTCGGCGAGCTTGTACACGTCGACCTGGGCCCGCCCACAGGACGGGCAGGAGACGATTTCCAGGTGCCGAGGCCGCAGGTTCAGCGACTCCAGGATCTTGATTCCGACCTTGACTTCTTCGACCGGCGGCGCAGAAAGCGAGACCCGGATCGTGTCACCGATACCACGGGAGAGGAGAGCACCGAAGGCGACGGCTGACTTGATCGTGCCCTGAAAGGCGGGACCAGCCTCGGTCACGCCCAGATGCAACGGATAGTCGCAGGCCTCAGACAGCAACTCGTACGCGCGCACCATGATCACCGGATCGTTGTGTTTGACGGAGATCTTGAAGTCGCGGAATCCGTGCTCCTCGAACAGGCTCGCCTCCCATAGCGCCGACTCGACGAGCGCCTCCGGAGTCGCCTTGCCGTACTTGGCGAGCAGCCGCTTATCCAGCGAGCCGGCGTTGACACCAATTCGGATGGAGCAGCCGGCGTCGGTGGCGGCCCTGGCGATCTCGCCGACCTTGTCGTCGAACGCCTTGATGTTGCCTGGATTGACCCGGACGGCCGCGCAGCCGGCATCAATTGCGGCGAAGACGTACTTGGGCTGAAAGTGGATATCAGCGATCACCGGGATCTGAGACTTCTTGGCGATAGCGGCGAGCGCGTCGGCATCGTCCTGACTGGGCACCGCAACCCGGACGATGTCGCATCCCGTCGCGGTCAGCTCGGCGATCTGTTGCAGCGTCGCGTTGATGTCCGCGGTCAGCGTTGTGGTCATCGACTGCACACTGATCGGCGCATCTCCACCCACCAGCACCTTGCCGACGCGAATCTGCCGCGTCTCCCGGCGCGCCGCGAGTGTGGGCGGTGGCAGCGTAGGAATCCCGAGATCGATACTCATGTGGCCTTTCGCGGTTTCGGCGGACCACGCCGTTCGTGTCGTCTTCGCCGCCGATCAAGCGTAGCCACTTGCGGCCGAAGTCTCTACGACGCGTCGATGCTCGATCACCGGCGCGCGAGCGGCTCTCGCCACAGGACCTGAACCGGTCCCAAAGCCGATCACCGGGGCCACCACTGACCTAACAAGAGGCAGCGTTGCGCCTGCGAGCTACCGAGGACGCGGCGCTGACCTCGGACAGGCGTTGAGAGAGGAAGACTCGCTCGGGTTCATTGCCGACCAGCTGCAGGGCGGATCGGTATGCGTCCGCGGCTTCATCGTCGCGCTGCAGCTTGTGCAGCAGATCGGCGCGGGCGGCATGCAGCATGTCGTAGCCGTCCAGGCGACCATCCGCTAGCAGCCCGTCGAGCAGAGCGAGCCCGGCAGCGGGACCCTCGACCATCGACACGGCCACGGCGCGATTGAGATCGACCATCGGTGAGGGTGCAATCGACTGAAGAACGCTGTACAGCGCGACGATCTGTGGCCAATCGGTCACCTCAACGCTGGCCGCCTCGTCATGCAGCGCCGCGATCGCTCCTTGAAGTGCGTATGGCCCTGGGCTGCCACCGGTCAGGGCGAAGAGCAAATGCCTGCGGCCCTCCTCGATGAGGTCACGATTCCACCGGGATCGATCCTGGTCGCCGAGAAGGACGAGTCCCCCGGCCGAATCGACCCGAGCATCGCGCCGCGCATCGATAAGCAACAAGAGCCCCAGTAGTCCAGCAACCTCGCGGTCGGTGGGCAGCAGTCGGCGCAGGATGCGGGCCAGTCGGACTGCCTCGTCCTCCAGGTCGGGTCGGATGAGGGCGTCTCCGCTGCTGGCGGCATACCCCTCTGTGAAGATCAGGTAGATCACCCGTAGCACACCCGGTAACCGATCAGGGAGTTCGCTGGCGCCGGGCACGCGATACGGGATGCGGGCCTGCCGGATCTTTCTTTTCGCCCGAACGAGGCGCTGGGCCATAGTCGCCGGCGGTACGACGAACGCCCGGGCTACTTCAGGTGTGCTCAGCCCGCCGAGGCAGTGCAGCGTCAGCGCGGTTTGTGCTTCCAGGTTGAGAGCGGGATGGCAGCAGGTGAAGAACAGCCGCAGCCGCTCGTCGGGTACGTCCTCATCGCCGATAACGTCCGGACGGGTCTGTTCCGCCCGGTCGGCGTCCACCTGCAGTAGCGCAAGCCGGGCGGCGTACGTGCGATCTCTGCGCAATACATCGACCGCCCGCCGCCGGGCTACGGTGAGCAGCCAGGCGGCGGGTCGGCTTGGCACCCCGTCGAGGGGCCACCGCTGCAGTGCCGTCGCCACCGCATCGGAGGCGACCTCCTCGGCCAAGTCAAGATCACCCAGCTGCCGAACGAGCACAGCGAGCAGCCGGCCCCACTCCTCGCGGAAGACGGCCTCAACAGAATCGGCTGCTCGCTCGCTCAACACTGGCTGAATCTCAGCGCTACCCCGCCTCGATGCCCTCGAAGTCCATGACCGGCCGGACCTCCATCGATCCGTACTTGGCCCCGGGGCACCGTGCCGCCCAGTCGATAGCTGCATCGAGATCGGGTACGTCGAGCAGGTAGTACCCGCCCAAGACCTCCCTGGTCTCTGCGAAAGGACCATCGGTGACCACTCGTTCACCGTCCTTGAGACGTACGGTCGTGGCGGTTTGCGATGGCTGCAAGGCGGCGCCGCCGACCTTGACGCCTGCATCGGCGACCGCCTTCTCGAACGCCCAGTAATCAGCCATGACCTGGTCCACAACCTCTTGCGACGGCGCCTCGGTAGGCTCCTCGCCGTAGATCAGCAGCAGATAGTTCACAGTTTTCCTCTCCATCCGCGGGACCGCCCCTGCGGCCGTCCTCATCCTTAACGACGAATGAAGCTTGCCGGAATCGACATTGAGAAGGACAGGGCTGCGGTGACCGCTGCTCTATCGCTCAGAACAGACGGATGGGGTCGAGGATATCGGCCAAGATCAGCACCACGCCCGAGAGCAGGATGATGCCGCCGACGACGTACGCGACGGGAAGCATCCGCGCGGTGTCGACGTAGCCGGGATCGGGCCGCCGGAACAGCCGAGCCCATGCGCGCCTGGCCCCTTCGTAGACGGCTCCGGCCATGTGCCCACCGTCAAGAGGTAGTAGCGGGACGAAGTTGAAAAGCCCGACGAAGAGGTTTACCGAGGCCAGCACGGTGAAGAGGGTGGCGACCTTGTCGGGTGCCGCGATCTGATCGGTGGCGGCGATCTCGCCGGCCGCCCTACTCGCGCCCACAATGCTCATCGGCCCGTAAATGTCCCGCGGTTCGCCGGTCACCAGGTTGTAGGCGGTGTAGTACACCTTCACCGGAAAGTCGATCAGCGCGACCGCGGTCTGCTTGGTCATCAGCCACATGTCGCCGATCACCGCGACCGGCCCGCCCCGTTCTCTTGTGACAACCGGTTCGACCCCGAGGAAGCCCGCCGCGACGCGCTTCGCGGGATCGTAGCGGTCGGGCACCCCGGTGATCACCGTGTTCACTGGCGGAAGCACCACTCGCTGCCCGTCACGCTCGACGGTGATGACGACCGGTTGATCGAGATTCGCCCGAATCAGGGTTGAGATCTCGTTCCAATCCGTCACGGCTTGCGAGTTGAACCCGACGATGCGGTCTCCCTTGCGGATACCGGCCTGGGCCGCTGGAGTGGGCGGCTTACCGGAGCAGCTCCGATCGGCATCATTGGTGGCGACGATGCACTCCTGCACCCGGTTGACCACAGGTTGTGAGCGATAGACGCCATAGGTCATGGCGACGCCGAGGAATATCATGAACGCGAGCAGGATGTTCATCGCCGGCCCACTGGCCATGATGATCAGCTTCTGCCAGGACTTCTTCTGATAGAAGAGGCGGCCTTCGTCTTCGCGGCGGATGTCCTGCCATTCGGCGGCACGGGCATTGTCGGCCAGCGCGCGGAACGGACCAGTGCTGTACTGCCGGACCTTGCCCGGCTGTTCCTTGGCGGGCGGGAACATGCCGACGAACCGTACGTAGCCGCCAAGGGGGAACAGCTTGAACCCGTACTCGGTCTCACCGCGTCGTCGCGACCACAAGGTGCGGCCGAAGCCGACGAAGTACTGCGTGGTCTTGACGTCGAAGCGTTTGCCCGGCACCAGGTGCCCAATCTCATGGAGCGCAATCGAGGCCATCACAAGGGCGAAGAACGCCACAGCGCCGACCAGATAGATGACGATGTCCACCTAGCATCCCAACTCAACTGCTGTCTCGTGATCGGTGGTCGAGACCAGCGCTCCGGCTCGCTCTCGGGCCCACGCGTCTGCCGCAAGTACAACGTCGAGGCTGAGTTCGTCACTGCCGACCAACCTCGAGCCTACGCGCGCCGACAATGCCGGCTGGCTTGCTCGCAGCCCGGCGTGCTCGCTCAGGACTCGCTCCACCAGGCCCACGATGTCCATAAAGCCGATCCGGCCTTGGTGAAAGGCGTCGACGCATTCCTCATTGGCAGCGTTGAACACCGCTGGCGCGGTGCCACCGAGGAGGCCCGCGGATCGAGCCAGTTCCACCGCCGGAAAGGCGCCGCTGTCGAGTGGCTCGAAGGTCCAACTCGTGGCAGTCGTCCAATCGCAGGGTGGCGCGACACGCGGCAGCCGATCCGGCCAGCTCAATCCGAGCGCAATCGGCAGTTTCATGTCGGGGGGCGAGCACTGGGCGAGCGTCGAGCCGTCGACGAATTGCACCATGGAGTGCACGATCGACTGCGGGTGCACGACCACGTCGATCCGGTCCAGCGGTACGCGGTAGAGCAAGTGCGCCTCGAGCAGCTCCAACCCCTTGTTGACCAGGGTGGCCGAATTTGTCGTGACCACGCGCCCCATCTGCCAGGTGGGGTGAGCCAGTGCCTCGGCCGGCGTGACCTCGGTCATCTGGTCCGGAGCACGCCCGCGAAAGGGACCCCCGCTCGCAGTGAGGATCAGCCGGTCGACCTCCGCCGCCGCTGCGCCGCGAAGGCACTGCGCTAGCGCCGAATGTTCGGAGTCCACGGCGACGATCTGACCCTCCGCGGCGGCGGAGGTGACCAGCGGACCGCCGATCACCAGGGACTCCTTGTTGGCCAACGCCAGAATGCTTCCAGCCTCCAGCGCGGCAAGCGTCGGAGCCAGCCCGCTCGAGCCGGTGATCCCGTTGAGGACGACGTCGCAGGGCAGACGCGCGACCAGGGTCGCCGCATCCGGTCCGGCCAGGATCTGCGGCAGCTGCAGGTCCCCGCTGGCCCAGCCGCGCTTGCTTGCCTCTGCGTAGAGCGAGAGCTGGAGGTCTTGCACGGTCGTCGCTTTGCTGAGCCCGACTGTACGGGCACCGGTATCCAACACCTGCTGGGCCAGGAGTGAGATTGACGAACCACCAGCCGCAAGCCCGACCACCCGGAACTGCCCAGGGTGTTCTTTGACGACCTCCAGAGCCTGCCGGCCGATCGAGCCGGTACTCCCCAGCACAACGACGTCACGCACTCCGCCAGTCTGCCGTACTGGAGCTCGACGGCCTCGGCGCTGGCCGGCCCGGTGGCAGTGACGTCCATGCCGACACGGCAATGACATCCATGCCGACACGGCAATGACATCGATCCCAACACGCTGAAAGAATCGCCAGTGTCATGACACGTCGACTGCTGGAGATCGAGAGCCTGGCCGACTTCGACGCGCACATCGCCAAAACCCGCCGTCTCAACGGCTGGTTCGTCCAGTCGGTGGACCTGACCGAGCGGTCAGTTGCCTTGCGAGGCGTCGATGCGCGGGGCGGTGTCTTTCTCGGTTGTGCCTTCACGCCGGCCGTCGAGGATCACCTACGAAGGTCCGGTGCTCTTCTGCTTCCACGGCTACCCGAAGTGCCGTTCGACCCGTACCGCGCCAAGCTCTACGACGCAGCGGAGCTGTACGGCCACCGGAGTTACGCGCGAAGTCCGGACGCGGCGATCTATGCCTGGTCCCGCCCGCAGCAGATACGTTCCCTCACCGAAGATCTGGCGGTCGCGCTCCATGATCACGCAATTACCGACGCCCTCGACGAGGCGACCGCTGATCTCGATCCGCGACAGGTGGTGGGCGTGATGGGAGGTCACGCGCTGCTCCGGGGTGACCTTGATTACCGAGCCGCGGCCGACCTCGGGTCGACGTTGACGCGCTCCGGCCGCACCGTGCTGACCGGCGGCGGGCCAGGGGCGATGGAAGCCGCCAACCTCGGTGCCTACCTGAGTCCCTGGCCGGAGGAGCTCGACGCGGCCTTGACGATCTTGGCGCGCGCGCCGTCCTACCGGCCGACGATCGATGGGTGGGCTTCGGCAGCATTTGCGGTCCGACGGCGTTGGCCCATCGATCGCGCCGGGGCAAGCCTCAGCATTCCGACCTGGTTCTACGGTCACGAGCCGACCAACCTCTTCGCCACGAAGATTGCCAAGTACTTCGCCAATGCGTTGCGCGAGGACACACTGCTGCACCGTTGCCGAGGTGGAATCGTCTATCTCTCCGGCCAGGCCGGAACCGTGCAAGAGATCTTCCAAGCGGCAACCGAAAACTTTTATGCCGCCGACGCCAGCCAGATCGCCCCAATGATCTTGATAGGCATCGACTACTGGACGACCCGTTATCCGGCCTGGCCGCTACTGGAACGACTCGGCCACGGCAGGCTGATGGGAAAGGTCGTTCATTGCGTCGACGACGTGGCCGATGCGATC
>DATFOP010000361.1:0-15620 GCA_035265505.1 Propionibacteriaceae bacterium
GCGACGGCCGCCGCGTTCTCATACCCGATATACCGATTGAGCGGGGTCACGATCGACGGCGAGGACTCGGCCAGCGTCCGGCAGTGGTCGACGTCGGCCACAATCCCGGCCACGCATCGATCGGCCAGTAGCCGACTCACGTTCGCCAGCAAGCGGATGGACTCAAGCAGGTTACGGGCCATCACGGGCAGCATCACATTGAGCTCGAAGTTGCCCGAGGAGCCGGCGAAGGCGACGGTCGCGTCGTTGCCGATCACCTGAACGCACACCATCGTGGTGGCCTCGCAGATCACCGGGTTGACCTTGCCGGGCATGATCGAGCTGCCCGGCTGAAGATCCGGCAGCGCGATTTCGCGGAGGCCGGCCGTGGGGCCGGAGCCCATCCAGCGCAAATCGTTGGCGATCTTGTACAGGCTGACCGCGATGGTACGCAGGGTGCCCGACGCCTCCACCAGACCGTCCCTAGCGCCCTGAGCCTCGAAGTGGTCGCGGGCCTCAGTCAGCGGGAGGCCGGTCTGCTCGGCGATGATCGAGATCACTGAGGCGGCGAAGCCGGCCGGCGCATTGATCCCGGTGCCCACCGCGGTACCGCCCAGCGGAAGTTCGGCGACGCGAGGCAGTATCGCGTGCACACGCTCGACCCCGTGACGCACCTGCGCGGCGTAGCCACCGAACTCCTGTCCGAGGGTGACTGGCGTGGCGTCCATCAGGTGGGTCCGGCCGCTCTTGACCACCTCAACGAACTCTTTGGCCTTGGCGCTCAACGCTTCCTCGAGGTGCTGCAGCGCCGGTACCATGGTGTTGACCATGCTCTGCGTCGCGGCGATGTGGATCGCGCTCGGGAAGACATCGTTGCTCGACTGGGAAGCGTTCACATGGTCATTCGGATGAACGAGCCTGCCGAGCTCGGTCGTGGCGAGCGAGGCGATCACCTCGTTGGCGTTCATGTTGGATGAGGTGCCCGAACCGGTCTGGAAAACGTCGATCGGAAATTCAGGGTCATGTTCACCGTGGGCCACGGTGTCGGCCGCTGCTGAGATCGCCGCCGCGTGGTCAGGGTCAAGCACACCGAGCTTGGCGTTGACCTGCGCCGCGGCGCCTTTGATCAGCCCGAGGGCGGCGATCAGCGCCGGATCGATCGGCAGACCGGAGATGGGAAAGTTCTCGACGGCCCGCTGAGTCTGCGCCTTGTACAAGGCGGCGGACGGCACCCGCACCTCGCCCATGGTGTCGCGTTCGACGCGGTAGTCCTCCAGCATGACTGCCATTGTGGCCTAGCAGCGGCTCCGGCTCGAATTGCCCCGGCGGAGCGTGTAGATCACGTACTGGAACTGGCGAGCGCCCCGCATGACGTCGAGCCGAGTCACGCCGACGGCGTCGCTCAGCTGGCGCAGGGCTGACTCCAAGGACGGTGCCTCCCCTTGGCACCAAATCGCGAGCAACCCTCGCGGCGTCAGCTGCTGGTAAGCGGCACCCAGTAGCGGATCGGTATAGAGTCCAGCGTTCCGCGCGTAGATCAAGAAATCGGGGCCGTTGTCCACGTCGAGAAGGATCGCCTCCCACGGTCCGGTCGGGATCGCTGGGCCGGGAATCATCGAGCGACCGGCTGGCACTTCGATTGGCTCAGCACTCGTACCGCCGTACAGCACGTCGCTGATGTCGCCCGGGTGGAGCCGGACCCTAGGGTCCGACGCCACCCGCTTGAGCACCTCAGTCAGGCCGAGCGTGGCCCACTCGATCAACGGTTGTTCGAGTTCCACGATGTCTACCCGGCGTACCGAAGATTTCAGCACCTCATCGGCTGTGTAACCCAGCCCGAGGCCGCCCAGCAGCACTCGATCGGCGCCGTTCGCCATCCGGCCGAGCTCGCGCTCGGCACTGGTTTCGGCGGAGTCCATCGCGAAGGCACCATTGACGATCAGCTCGTCGATGGATCCTGCTGCGGTTGGTCGGCGGCGGAGTACGACCTCACCCCGCCCGGACTCCGCTCGGGCGATGATCATCGCCTGCTCCACGGCGCCATGGTAGAGATCTGGAAAGATAGAACAGTGGCACGTGCACGCAAGCCAGCGACGACCGGGGATCTGGTCCGATCGCTTGCCGTGATTTTGATCCCGCTGGTGGTGATCACCGTGCTGTTCACCAAGTTGCCCGCGGATCATCCGGTGCAGGTCGTCGATCCGCAGCCGGTGCTGGCTGAGGCTCGCAAGGAATCGCCGTACGCGGTCCTGGCGCCTGCGAACCTTCCGAGCGAATGGCGTCCCACCCGCGTGACCTGGGTCCGCACCGGTGAGCCGTATCTGAACGGCGCGCCCTCGGTCCGCAACCTCTGGCGGCTCGGCTACCTCAGCCCCGACGACACCTACGTGGCGCTCGCTCAGGGTGATCTCGAGCCCGACGATTTCATCTCGGCCGAGACGCGCGACGGGGTGGCCGACGGTGAGAGCAGCATCAACGGTGAAGCCTGGGAGCGTCGCGTGAGTCCCGACGACCGCACCCGCTCGTTGGTCCGAAGAACCGCCCCGGTCACGACGATCGTGGTGGGCGACACTTTTTACGCCGGACTGGAGGCGTTCGCCGCCACCCTGGCCAGCAATTAGCGCTCGTCGTCAGCGGCTGCATCATCGCCGCCATTGTCCCGTCTCGCGGCGTCCCGCAGGGCGCTCACTCGGGCCCGGGCGCCGTCCAGCCACTCCTGGCAGATGGCAGCTAGCTGCTCACCGCGCTCCCACAACGCGAGCGACTCCTCCAAGGGGGCACCGCCGGACTCCAGCCGCTGAACCACCGAGACCAGCTCCTCGCGGGCCTGCTCGTAGCTCAACTTCTCGTGGTCCGGCATGGTCACGCTGGCACCTCAGATCCGAGGGTCGTGGGCTGGCCCGGCGCGACTGCGGTCACGGATGCGACCGCCTCGCCATCGAGCAACCGGGCGGTCAGCTGATCGCCCACCGACACGGTCCGTACCGAGGTGACCGCATGACCCTTGGCGTCGACCAGGACCGCATAACCGCGCTCCAGGGTGGCCCGCGGCGACATCGCGCGCACTCGAGCCAGGTGGTGGCCCACTGCGGTTATCTCGTGCTCGATCCGCGTGCGGATCGCCCGTCGTGACCGTTCTCGCAGCGCCTGGATCTGTTCGAAGTGGACGGCGAAGCTGGCCGTCGGGTCCGCGAGCACCGGCCGGGAACGCAGTGCGGTCAGCCGCTCCTGCTCGGCCGAAAGCCTGCTGATCATGGACTGAGCAAGCCGGCGCCGTAGCTGCGCGAGCTGGGCGAGCTCGTCGCTGACGTCTGGGACCACGCGTTTGGCGGCGTCGGTCGGGGTGGACGCCCGCAGATCGGCGACCAGATCGAGGATGGGACTGTCGGACTCATGCCCGATGGCGCTGACCACCGGCGTACGGCAGGCAAAGACCGTGCGGATCAGTCCCTCGTCAGAGAACGGCAGCAAGTCTTCGAGCGACCCGCCTCCCCGCGCGATCACGATCACGTCGGTCGCTGGGTTGGCATCCAGCGCACGTACCGCCTCCATCAGCTGAGCGGCCGCCAGGGGACCCTGCACCAGCACATGCCGGGTCAGAATCCGGACGGCGGGCCAGCGACGGCGTGCGTTCTCCACCACATCCCGCTCGGCTGCGCTACCGGCGCCGGTGATCAAGCCGACGCCTCGCGGCAGGGCGGGCAGTCGGCGTTTTCGCGCCGGATCGAAGAGGCCCTCCGCCTGGAGTAGGCGTTTGGTCTGCTCCAGCTGCGCGAGCAAACGCCCTTCACCGACCGGCGTGATGGCGTCGCAGTAGAAGGTGAACTGGCCCCTGGCCTCGTAGAAGGCGGGCTTGAGCCGGGCGACCACCGTGGCGTTTTCGTTCAGTGGCCCCGCCGAGTCGAGGGTGGCTGTCGAGACCCGGACGCTCGCGGACACCTGGGCCAGCCGATCGCGAAGCGTGAGAAAGACGCTGGACGTGCCTGCGCGCCGATTGATCTCGATCACCTGGGCCTCCACCCAGACCGACCCCAAGCGGTCGATCCACTGCCGGACCAGCGACAGGACCCGGCCGAGCGGGACCGGATGCTCCGGCGAGGACTCCAGCGGCATGCCGCGAGCTTACGATGCTCGCCTCTCGCGGGCCGGGACCCCGCGATCGACCACCTAAACTTAGCTTCCGTGCCTGCACCTACGTCATCAAACCGACCTGCGCCCGCGACCGACAAGCGGGTGGTCGTCGCCGCCCCGCGGGGATACTGTGCAGGTGTCGATCGGGCTGTGGTCACGGTGGAAAAAGCGCTGGACACGTACGGTTCGCCGGTCTATGTCCGTAAGCAGATCGTCCACAACCGTCATGTGGTGGAGGATCTGGAGCGGCGTGGCGCAGTGTTCGTCGAGGAGCTCGCCGAGGTGCCAGCTGGTGCCACCGTGGTCTTTTCCGCGCACGGCGTGTCGCCAGCCGTCCATGCGGAGGCGAAGTCCCGAGGCTTCAAGGTCATCGACGCGACCTGTCCGCTGGTCACGAAGGTGCACCAAGAGGCCAAGCGGTTCGCGCGCGAGGGCTTGGAGATTCTTCTCATCGGGCACGGGGGTCACGAGGAGGTCGAAGGCACCACTGGCGAGGCGCCCGACCACATCACCTTGGTCGAAACGCCCGACCAGGTCGCCGACCTCGAATTGCGAGATCCGTCGCGAGTCGCGTGGTTAAGCCAAACCACCCTGAGCGTCGATGAGACGTTGGAGACCGTCGATCGGCTCAGGACAAAGTTCCCGCTGTTGATGAATCCCCCCAGCGACGACATCTGTTACGCCACTCAGAACCGGCAGCTCGCCGTTAAGCAGATCGCTCGCCATGCTGACCTGGTCATCGTGGTGGGGAGCGCAAACTCCTCCAACTCGGTACGGCTGGTGGAGGTCGCCTTGGAAGCCGGCGCAAAGGCGGCACATCGGGTGGACAACGCAGCAGAGATCGACGCGCGCTGGCTGGACGGCGTCGTGAATGTCGGTGTGACCAGTGGTGCCTCGGTTCCCGAGGATCTGGTCACCGGCGTGCTCACGTTTCTGGAGAGCCACGGCTTTCCGCCGGCAATCGAGGAGCGGCTCACCGAGGAATCGCTGGCGTTCGCGCTGCCTCCCGAGCTACGCAAGGACCTTGCCGGCTCCCGCGCTGGTTCCTGAGCTGGGCCGGCAAGTCCGGTACTCGTCGAGGGCAATAGCTCTTCGGGCGAGAGGTCATGAGGCGAGAAGTCTCAGGACGAGACGTTCTCCTCATCGCCGTCGTCCATCCGGCGGCCGGCATCGCCCTCCACAAGATCGAGCAGATCGGGATCCGGTCGGGCCAGCTCCGGCTCTTCCGGCATCGCAGTGCGCCGCCCCCGGCGTGCACCTCGGCCGACAATCGGCTCGACCTGCACAGCGTTCTCGACCAACTCGGCCGCTGAGATCTGTCGCACCGGATCATCCATCGGGGCCAGTGCGGTGAGGTCGCGTTCGCTGACTGAAAGTTCGCGGAACCTGCGAGCGCGCACCAGCACCGTGCCCTCAACCGTGGCGATGGTCTCGTTGTAGGCATTCACCGATGTGCGCAGTGCCCGGCCCAGCTTGTCGAGGCGATTGCCCATCAAGCCGAGCTTCTCGTGCAGCTCCCGGCCCAATTTGAACACTTCGGCCGCACTCTCGGCCAGAGCCGCCTGACGCCAGCCGTAGGCGACCGCCCGCAGCAACGCGATCAAGGTGGTCGGGGTTGCCAGCACCACGTCGCGCGCCGCCGCGTAGTCATAGAGGTCCGGGATGAGCTCCAGGGCGGCCGCGAAGAACGCTTCGCTGGGCAGAAACAGGACGACGAATTCAGGTGTGTCCGCGGCTTTCCAGTACTGCTTGGCCGACAGCTGGTCGATGTGGTGACGAATATTGCGCGCGTAGTTGGAGAGGTGCTCCGCCTTGGCTTGGTGGTCGTCGGTCTCCTGAGCGTCCAGGAAGCCCGTCAACGGCACCTTGGAGTCGACGAAGAGGTACTTTCCGCCCGCCAGGTGGACACGCATGTCCGGTCGCATCAGGCGGTCGTCCGCCCGCGCAGTGTGCTGCACGTCGAAGTCACAGCGTTCTATCATCCCGGCGATCTCCGCGGCCCGTTTGAGCTGGGTCTCCCCCCAGGCTCCGCGGGTTTGGGGTTTGCGCAGGGCGGTGACGAGGGTCGCGGTTTCCCGGCGTAACGTCTCGCCGGTTTCCTGCACGGCTCGGACGTGCGAGCGGAGGTCGGTGACCATCGCGACCCGCTCCTTCTCCACTTCGCTCAACCGCCTGTCGAAACGCTCCAAGCCCTCCCGGACCGGGGTCATCAGCAGCTCAGTGGCCTTCAGCCGGGCCTCCGCCTGCGCGTCTGCGGCACGGGACTGCCGGTCCAGGGTCTCGGTCGACATGATCTTGAACTGGTCAAGCATCGCCTGCCGATCCGCAGCCATCTCCTGCGCTCGCTCAACAGCCGCATTCCGCTCGGCAAGCGCCTTGGCCACCGAGGCGGACACGTCGGCCGCCTGCACCTGGGCCGCGGCAGCTTCCGCCTTTGCGTCCGCAGTTTCGGTGCGAGCCTCGGCCACGTTGGCCCGAAAGTGCGCCACCTCTTGACGGGCCTGGGCGCTCTCAGCCCTCGCCTGGGCGGCCTCTCCGCGGGCCTGCGCGATCACCGTTTCCGCCTGCGCCCGCTCGGCATCCTTCCGCGAGCGACCCAAGAGCAGGATGGCCAGAGCCCCGAGCAAGAAACCAAGCAGCAGCCCCAAGATCAGTGCGGTGGCCGTCAAGGAGTCCATACCAACGATCTTGCCCCGAGTGGCTGACAAAAACGGGGATGCCGCGCCCCTGCGGTCGCGGCCGAACTGCGCAGCACTCCCGCTACCGTGGCATGGTGGCCGCTGCCGATGATCATGTTGATGATCTTGTGGACTTCATCCAAGCCTGTCCGTCGTCGTATCACACAGCCATGGAGGTCGCCCGCCGGCTGAGGCAGACGGACTTCGCGATCCAAGCCGAGACCGAGGCCTGGGATTCCTCGCCGGGCGGGCATGTCCTGGTCCGCGAAGGAGCGGTAGTGGCCTGGCGAATTCCGAACGGAGCGGATGGACTGACGCCGTTTCGGATGATCGGTTCGCACACAGACTCACCGGCGTTCAAGCTCAAACCGAAACCCGACCTGAGCGGTTCGGGCTACGGCCAGCTCGGCGTCGAAGTCTACGGCGGTCCACTGCTCAACTCCTGGCTGGATCGCGAGCTCGGCGTGGCCGGACGGTTGGTGACCGAAACTGGCGTCACGTTGGTGCAGAGCGAATCCATCGCCCGGATTCCACAACTGGCACTCCACCTCGATCGGGGTGTGAACGACGAGGGCCTCAAGCTCGACAAGCAGCGGCACACGGCGCCGCTGTGGGCGGTCGGTGATCAGCAAGGAAGCGTGCTTGATCATCTGGCCGACCTGGTGGGATTGGCCGCTGCTGACATTCTCGGCTTCGATCTGACGATCTTCGACACCGCGCCACCGGTGATCTTCGGCACGGCCTCCGAATTTCTGGCCTCGAGAAGGCTGGACAACCTGGTCAGTGTGCACGCCGGCTTGACGGCGTTGATCAACGCCGGCGACGGGCAGGCGATTCCGTTGCTGGCCGCCTTCGATCATGAAGAAATAGGCAGCGAGTCCCGATCCGGCGCCTCTGGCCCGCTCCTCGCCGACGTGGTCGCGCGGATCTCCCGAAGCCTGGGTGGCGACGATGACCAGCGAGCCCGCGCGCTGGCCCGCAGTGCCTGCCTATCAGCCGACGCCGGACACGCCGTCCACCCCAACTACCCGGAACGCCATGACCCGGCGAACCGTCCTATGCTCAACGGCGGACCGCTGCTCAAGATCAACTCGAATCAGCGCTACGCCACCGGCGCCCAGAGTTCGGCGCTCTGGCGGCGGGCCTGTCGGCGAGCAGGGGTGGCCACCCAGGAGTTCGTCTCCAACAACACCGTTCCGTGCGGATCCACCATCGGTCCGCTGACCGCGACCCGGCTCGGTGTGCAGACCGTCGATGTTGGCATTCCGCTGTTGTCCATGCATTCGGCGCGTGAACTGGCCGGAGTGGCTGATCCGCCAGCCCTCGCGCAGGCGATGGAAGCGTTCCTCGGCCTCGAGGACACGCCCTAGGCTTATCGCCCGTGGCTTTATCCATCGGCATCGTCGGGCTACCCAATGCCGGCAAGTCGACGTTGTTCAACGCTCTGACGCGTAATTCCGTGCTGGCCGCGAACTATCCCTTCGCCACTATCGAGCCGAACCTCGGCGTGGTCGGCGTCCCTGATTCGAGGCTGGCCACCCTGGCCGAGATCTCAAACTCGGAGCGGATCGTGCCGGCGACAGTGAGCTTCACCGACATCGCCGGTATCGTGCGCGGCGCGAGCACGGGGGAGGGGATGGGCAATGCGTTCCTGGCTTACATCCGCGAAGCCGATGCAATCTGTCAGGTGACCCGGGTGTTCACCGACCCCGACGTCACCCACGTCGACGGCAGCGTGAATCCCGCCGGTGACATCGAGACGATCAACACCGAATTGATCTTGGCTGACCTGCAGACCCTGGAGCGCGTGCTTCCCCGATTGGAGAAGGAGGCGCGGATCAATAAGGACAGGGCAGAAGCCCTGGCCGCGGTCCGTGAGGCACAGGAGGTGCTCGACAGCGGCCGCACGGTGTTTTCGGCGGGGCTGGATCGGGGACCGCTGAAGGACTTGTTCCTGCTCACCGCCAAGCCGTTTCTCTACGTGTTCAATTGCGACTCAGCCGAGCTGGGCAATGGTGCTCTGAAGGCGGAGCTGGCCGCCCTCGTGGCACCGGCTGAGGCAATCTTCCTGGACGCCAAGATCGAGTCCGAGCTGGTGGAGATGGAACCGGATGAGGCCCGGGAGTTCCTTGCCGAGATGGACGTCGCGGAGCCGGGCCTGGACGTGCTGGCTCGAGTCGGCTTCGACACCCTCGGCCTACAGACGTTCCTGACTTCCGGCCCGAAGGAGTCCCGCGCCTGGACGATTCCGAAGGGCGCCACGGCCCCCGAGGCCGCTGGAGTGATTCACTCCGACTTCCAGAAGGGCTTCATCAAGGCTGAAGTCATCTCGTTCGATGATCTTGTCACCGCGGGCTCGGTGGCCAACGCTCGAGCCAAGGGCAAAGTGCGCCTGGAAGGGAAGGATTATGTGATGGCCGACGGGGACGTCGTCGAGTTCCGTCATGGCTCAACAGCAACGACGAAGAAACCCTAGACTTCTCAGTCGGGCAACGGAGCAGTCGCCACTGGCGATCCGGCAGCGAGGCCGTTCAGTAGTAGTCGCGGATATGCTGCTGACGGCCACCGAAGAGGGCGTCCCAATCCAAATCTTGATCGACATCGCCGCCGCTCAGGTGGCCGGCCGCGCGCAGGTTGGCGCACGACTGCGCCCCGGCGAAGAGCAGCGCCAACCCTTGCGGCGTGAGGAGGCGGTGCCCGTCGCCACCGGCGGAGCAGCGTGCCTCACCTCCGGCCACTTCAAGTCGGTACGACCCGTTGTTCTCGACCAGGAAATCGTTCGCGATCGAGAAATCCAGCTCCAACGTCATGCCGGCCGGGTAGCGAAGCGCGCTGAGCGCGCCGGGGATGTCGAGAATCTTGATCATGTACGGCGACGACTGGACGACGCGCCACTCGACTCCGGGCAGGAAAAGCCGGGCAAGATCATCTCCGGAGGTGTCGATGCGCAAGGTGGGGGTCACGGTGACGAAACTGCCCAGCGCCGCGAGTAGCGCCCGGTAGGCGTCGCCCGTGGTGGCCAGCAGGTCCGCGACCTCGATCGCTGCCTTCTCGCCATAGCCAGGCCCACGATTCCAGGACGCGAAGCCGCGGACCGCTTCGGTTTCGTCGATGGCCAGCGTGACTCCGGTGAAGCTGTCGAGGAACTGTTCCGCGGTCGCAGTGAATGAGACTCCCCGCCTGGTGAGCGGACCGTTCTGGCCACCGGCCCAATCGTCGTAGATGTCTCGGACGGCATCAAAATCCTCAACGTCGGCGCGGCGGGTTCGTACCGACTGGGGTGAGGTCACGGCGGCCAGGGCGTGGGTCCGTACTTCCACTGACACGTAATCCGCGATCAGTTCATAACCGAACCGCCGATAGATTCTCGCCGCCGTCGGGAAGAGGCCGGAAATGAGCGAGCCGCGCCGCTTGGCGTGCCGCAGTGCTTCGACGAACAGCGGCGTCAGCAGCCCCTGTCCCCGGTACTCAGCTGCGACCGTCACCCCGGCGATGCCGCAGGTCGGCAGGCGCACGCCGCCGAACCACGACTCAAACTCCCGGTCCACTATCCGCGCGGCCAGCATGTCGGAGTCGAAGGCCCCGAACCAGGTGAACCCCGACTGGTCCACAGAAGGCGGATCCGCCGGAGGCGTAGCCGGTACACCGAACGCTTCGAATCCGAGTCGTCGCGCCTGCCCGGCATCCTCGGACGTCAATCGGCGCACGGTCACGTTCACGACCACATTGTGTCGGGACCGCCCCCGGCGCCCTGTCGGCTCCCCGGTGGAGAGACGATCGTGGGATGCACGGTGACTTCGGCGCGAGCAGTCTGCAACGCACTGAGGCAGAGACCCGGGCCGCACAGCTCAGGATCACCCGCACCGTCGTCGAGCTTGACCTCACCGACCCATCGGCTGACACCTTCACGTCCCGGACCACCATCTCATTCGACAGTCGCGGCACGGAGAGCTTTCTTGACTTCAAGGGGCATGCCCTGACCTCGGCGAGGCTCAACGGCGTCGAGCTGAACCCGAGCGCCTGGCGTGCCGGCCGGATCACGCTGGACGACCTTCGTCCTGAGAACACGGTGGTCGTCGAGGGACAGATGAGCTTCTCTCTCGACGGCGAAGGTTTGCACCGCCACGTCGATCCACAGGATCGTGAGATCTACCTCTACGCCATGTCCTTCTTGGACGCGGCCCCACGCTGGTTCGGCTGCTTCGACCAGCCTGATCTGAAATCGGGCTATGAGATCAACGTCCGCGCTCCGGCGGAGTGGACGGTGCTCGGCAACGGCCCGAGCCAGCGGGTCGCCCCCGGTCGCTGGCGGATCGTGCAGCGGACGCCCCTGTCGACGTACTTCGTGACTCTGGTGGCCGGCCCGTACGCGTCGGTGCTCGACGAGCACGACGGCATCAGACTCGGGCTGCATGTCCGGAAGTCGCTTACAGAGCAGCTTGGTGAGCAGGCGGCCGACATGTTCGCGGTCACCAAGCAGTGCCTCGACTATTACCACCGGACTTTCGCGCGTCGGTATCCGTTCGGCGAGTACCACCAGGCCTTCGTGCCGGATTTCAACGCCGGAGCGATGGAGAATCCTGGCTGTGTCAATTTCCGAGACACCTTCGTCTACCGCGGTCGCGCTACCCGTACCGACCGGGCCTCGCGGGCGGGATTCATTGCGCACGAGATGGCGCATATGTGGTTCGGTGACTTGGTCACGATGCGCTGGTGGGATGACCTGTGGCTGAACGAGTCGTTCGCCGAGTACATGTCGCACCGATGCTGTACCGACGCCACGGATTACCCACTCTGGATCGACTTCGGCGTCATCCGTAAGGACTGGGGCTCGGTGGCTGATCAGTCACCGTCCACCCATCCGGTGGCAGGAAACGGCTCAGCCGACGCCGCTTCGGCCCTCCAAGACTTCGACGGCATCTCCTACGCCAAGGGGGCGGCGGTGATCAAACAGCTGGTCGCCTACCTTGGAGACTCGGTCTTCCTAGCTGGGTTGGGGGGGTACTTCGACCGCTACCGTTTCGGGAACGCGACGTTTGGCGACCTGATCGAGTGTTGGTCGGCGGCAGGAGCGGTCGATTTGCCTTTCTGGGCCGACGGTTGGCTGCGGACAACCGGTATGGACGTGATCGACGTTGCCGGGGAACCCCCGGCGATTGCCGTGCTCAAGACGTCCACCACTGACGCTCCACTGAGCCGCTCACACGCGCTGAGCGTCGGCAGCATCGATACCCACGGCCACACCAGCATTGCGGCCCGGGCCATTGTCGCCGACACGCCAGTACCGATCACCGTGTCGGCCGACGCTCTGCTGGTCATTCCCGACCTGCATGACGACACCTGGGCCAAGATCAGATTCGGTCCCGACGGCTGGTCGCGGGTAGCTGCCGCTCTACCCGGCATCACCGACGAACAGGCCGCTGTGGTCATCTACAACGCCATTCGGGATGCCGTACGCGATGCTGCCCTGGCGCCAGCACGCGCGCTCGATTTGATCTGTGGGGGCCTCCGCTCCTGTCGCTCAGACGTGATCTTGGCCTTCGTGGGCGCCTTCGCGCAAGATCAACTTGCTGGTGCCTACTGTCCTGTAGCTGAGCGCTCAGAACGGGTGGCGCAGGTGCACGGCCTGGCACGGCAGGTATTGGCCGGCAGCGAACCGGGCTCGGACCATCAGTTGACAGCCTTTCGGTTGGCGGTGCGCAGCGCCGATGACGTCGACCTACTGCGCCACTGGTATCGCGGCGATCGACTTCCCCAAGGACTCGACCTTGACCCTGAGCTGGTGTGGGGGATCGTCGAAAGGTCATCTCTGCTTGCCGACGATAGCGACCTGATCGCCGCCACCCTTGATCGTGACCCGACCGCAGCGGCCCATGTTCACGCCGCGCGCGCCAGAGCCGCTTTGCCGAATGGCGAAGCCAAGGAAGCGGCCTGGTCGCTGTTGATGCGACCCTCCGCCGCTTCCGCGCATGAGCTCTATGCCACAGGTGAGGGCTTCTTCCCCCCGAACCAGTCGGAGCTCCTCAAGCCATTCGTGCCCCGCTTTTTCGCCGAGATCGCCAGCACCGCGCAATTTCGGTCGGGTTGGCCGTTGGGCGAGGTGGCCGCTCGCGCCTACCCTTGGACCGCTGTCACGCCCGACACGCTGCAAATGGCGGAGCAGACGCTGGCGGGTGAGCTGGCGACGGCCCTGCGACGGGCGCTGGTCGATGGCACCGACCGGATACGTCGAGCTGTTCGGTCGCTGACTACCTTCGAGTGAGCCAGCCGCGACTCCGGCCACCTGATTGAACACAGAATAGGGTGGTGGCCGTGACTGCTGAGGCTGACCCGAAGGTGGGCACGGCGGCGCGCCGCATGATGCTGGTGCACGCTCATCCCGACGACGAGACGATCAACAACGGCGTGACCATGGCCAAGTATGCGGCTGAGGGCGCGGAAGTCTGCCTGGTGACCTGCACCTTGGGGGAGGAGGGTGAGGTGCTCGTCGACGATCTCAGTCATCTCGCCGCTGATCAAGGTGACGAGTTGGGGCAGCACCGGCTGGGTGAGCTCAAGCAGGCGATGGACATCCTGGGCGTCACCGACTTCGTCCGGCTCGGCGGCGATGGACGCTTCCGCGACTCCGGCATGGCATACAGCGACCAGGGTTTGGCGATTGCCCGGACGGAGCTGCGCGAAGGGATCTTCTGGACCACCGACCTCCTCGAGGCCACCAACGAGCTGGTGCCCTTGATTCGGCAGCGTCGCCCACACGTGTTGATCACCTACAACGAGGTGGGTGGCTACGGCCATCCCGATCACATTCAGGCTCACCGGGTCGCCATGTACGGATATCTGCTCGCCGGAGTGTCCTCCTATCGACCTGACCTCGGCCGTGCCTGGTCCGTACGCCGCGTGCTGTGGAGCACGATGAGCCGAACCCGAATGGCGGAGGGAATCCGGCGCCTCCGGGAAGCCGGGGACCGCGAGACCATGAAGGGGTTCGACCCAGAAGGCGGCCTGCTCCCGATGATCTCCGACGACGACGACATCGCGGCGGCGATCGACGGGGGACCGTACGTGAGCCGGAAGATCGACGCTATGCGTGCCCACGCCACCCAAATCACCGCGGACGGACCGTTCTTCTCCGGCCGCCCGGTCCTCGGCGATGACATGTGGTCCCACGAGTTCTACCGATTGGCGGCCGGCCAGCCGATTCCCAAGGGCGAGGGCTGGGCGGACGATCTCTTCGTTGGTCTGACCTAGGACGTGAGCGCCCCAGCGGAGGCCGACGAGGGCGCGGTCGGATCGGGCGATGCCCTGCGCCACGTGATGGGAACGTTTCTGTCCGGGGTGACGGTCGTCTCCACGGTCTGGCAGGACGTTGCGCACGCCATGACGGCGACCGCGTTCAGCGCCGTTTCCCTGGACCCGCCCCTGGTCCTGGTCTGCGTCAGCAAGCACAGCCGGTTCCACGCCGCGGTGCTCGGCGCGGGTCGTTGGGCGGTTTCATTGCTGCGTGACGGCCAGGAGCCGATTGCGCGGCACTTCAGCAACCGCGGCCGGGATCTGAAGACCCAGTTCGACCACGTGGAGCACCACAGCGCGCCAGCCTCAGGCGCTCCACTGATCGCCGGAGCGCACGGTTGGCTGGACTGTGATACCTACGCCACCTACGACGGCGGCGATCACACCATCGTTTTGGGCGTGGTTGTCCGCGCCAGTCGAGAAGCGCCGGCCGGACGCCCGCTGGCGTACTATCGGGGCTCGTACTTTGACCCGATAGCACCGTAAGGTCCGCTGGTGAGCACCCAAACGCCCGAGCACGACGACACGTGGGTTGTCGCACCTCCCGCACTTCAGGGGAAGCCACCGGTGCGGCGGCTGCACCCGGGCGTCGTGGTGGCTATCGTCGCGGGTTCTTTGCTGGTAATCGTCGGCGCGCTGTACGGCATCGCGTACGCGATGGCGGGTGACAACGTACCGAAGAATGCGGTGGTCTCCGGCGTTCCGGTCGGCGGCCTCACCCCCGAGGAGGCGGTGACCAAGCTGGCCGACGAGCTGGGTCCCGCAGCGGCGAAGCCCATCAAGGTCACGGCGGGCCCGTACAAGTCTCAGGTGAAGCCGGCGGAAGCAGGACTGCAGATCGACTACGAGCAGAGCATCGCCGAGGCGGGCGGTGGCCGAAGCTTGGATCCACGGCAGATTCTGACCGTCCTCACCGGTGGATCGTCTACCGAAGTCGTGGTGGTCGTTGATCAGGCGAAGCTTTCCAAGGCCGTCGATGGATTGGCTACTTCCTGGGACCGCAAGCCGGCTGATGCGCGGCTGTCTTACACCGGGGCCAAGCTCAAAATGACGCGGGCGAAGACCGGCTTTGTCCTGCGTCGGCAGGAGGCAGCGACTACCATCCGGGGCGCCTTCCTCGTGGCGACGACTCCCGTGGCTCTCCCAGCCCACCTGTCGGAGCCCGAGATCACCACCGATGAGGCTGAGCAGGTGGCGAATGACTTCGGCAAGGCGGCGGTCTCCGCCCCGGTCAAGGTCAAGGCCGGTAACAACGGAACGTTCTCGGTGTCACCGACGATGATCGGCGAATCCATCACGTTCGAGCCGAAGGACGGCACGCTGGCGCCCAAGCTGGACCCCAAGGCGCTGATGAAGAATGCGGCAAGCGCGGTGGCGACCGTCGAGCTGACCAAGCCTAAGAACGCCACCGTACGGCTCGTCGATGGACGGCCCAAGGTCATCCCCGCCGTCAACGGGACGAAGGTCGAAGCGGCCGACTTGGCCAAGGCAGTCGAACCGGCATTGACCAAGGCCGGGCCCGCCCGGACGGCATCGGTGCAG
>DATFOP010000362.1:0-3392 GCA_035265505.1 Propionibacteriaceae bacterium
GTAGGTGGTGACCTTGATCAGGGATTTCTGCTGCCGCCGGATATGCGGGAGTGGTTGGATCCGGACGATCTGGCGTTCTTTGTGTCGGATGTCCACGCTCGTTGAATAGTGGGCCGGGGATGCTCTTCGAAATCTGCGTCACGTGTTGGTTTAGTTTGTCTGATCGCTGAGGCGGACGCTGGGGAGGGTGTCGCCGGTGAGGTGTTTCAGCCGGTAGCTGCCGCCTTTGAGGGTGTGGACGTCGGCGTGGTGGACGATGCGGTCGATCATGGCGGCGGCGATGGTTTGGTCGCCGAAGACGTCTCCCCAGCGGGCGAAGGGCAGGTTGCTGGTCAAGATCAGCGAGGCGTGTTCGTAGCGGCTGGAGACGAGCTGGAAGAACAGGTTCGCGGCGTCTTGTTCGAAGGGAAGGTAGCCGACCTCGTCGATGATGATCAGTGCGTAGCGGCGGAGCTTGGTCAGTTCGGCGGGCAGTCGGCCGCGTTGGTGGGCTTCTTGGAGCCGGGCCACCCAGTCGGTGGCGGTGGCGAACAGGACTCGCTGTCCGGTGTGGCAGGCGGCGATGCCGAGGGCGATCGCCAGGTGGGTTTTGCCGGTGCCGGGAGTGATGGCGACAGACTGCAACATCTTCGATCGGTGTTGCCGTGCGAGGTGCGGGTGACCTCGCTGATGCATCCGTTGTTCGGCGAGATATTGCCGTGCTCGGGGTTCAAGCGGTGGAACGGCGTGGTGCAGCTGGTGGTCGAGTTACCGGACGGCAGCCCGGGCACGATTCGGGCGGACGCGACCGACATGTTCGCGATGACGCCGGTCACGACATCGACCGGGTTGGTGCTGGACGGCGAGGGAATTCAGGGTTTGCACCGGCTGGTCGTGGCCTTGCAGCGGCGGGGAGGTCCTCGGGGAAAGGGCAAATAGGTTCGCCCTGTCCTTGTTCGCGCCAACGATTTCGGGAAGGTGAACCTATTTGCGCGCCTTGAGAGTAGCCCCTGACACCGTCCAGCTCGTGCTTCCGGATTTCACACCGGCGGTGCCGGCGCAGCGGTGGTTGTTGTTGCCGGACACCACCCGTCGGGAGGTGGTGACGCTGCTGGCTCGGTTGATCGTCCGCAGTGTGCTGATCGACCCGGATTCAGGACCGGACGAGGAGGTCGTCGATGAGTGACACGTCGACGATGCTGGTCTCGGCCAAGGTCGGCCCGGTGCATTTGGGCCGGGACGCCTACGTGTATGTCCGGCAGTCCACGCTGACCCAGTTGCGGGAGCACACCGAGAGCCTGCTGCGCCAATACGAGCTGCGCGAACGCGCGGTCGCGCTCGGCTGGGATCCGCATCAGGTGCGGGTGATCGACGCCGACCTGGGCCGGTCCGGGGCGGACGCCACGGGCCGGCAGGGCTTCAAGGATCTTGTCGCCGACGTCGGGCTGGGCAGGGTCGGGATCGTGTTCGGCATCGAGGTCAGCCGGCTGGCCCGCAACAACAGCGACTGGTACCAGCTGCTAGATCTGTGCGCGTTGACCGACACGTTGATCGCCGATACCGACGGCGTCTACCATCCGGCCGACTTCAACGATCGGCTGGTGCTCGGTTTGAAGGGCACGATGAGCGAGGCCGAGCTGCACCTGATTCGGTCACGGCTGACCGCCGGCTTGCGTCACAAGGCGGCTCGCGGTGAGTTGCGGCAGTTCCTGCCGGTCGGCTTCGACTACGACGAGGCCGGCGCGGTGATGATCACCCCGGATGAGGTGGTGGTGGAGGCGATCGCGACGGTGTTCCGCCGGTTCGCCGAACTGGGCACCGGCCGGCAGGTGTTGTTGTCGCTCCGCGGTGACGGGCTGCTGCTGCCGCGCCGGCCGACCCGCACCGGCCGGGTGCATTGGGCGCCGGCGACCTATCCGGCGGTGCACGACTTCCTGACGAACCCGGTCTATGCGGGGGCGTTCGTGTTCGGCCGGACCCGCACCGAAAAACGCGTCGATGCATCCGGCACGGTGGTCTCCCGCACGATCTTGCTGCCCCGCCAGGAATGGTCGGTGCTCATCCCCGACCACCATCCCGGATTCATCGACTGGGCCACGTTCGAGGCCAACTCCGCACGGCTGCGCCAGAACTGGCGGGCTCCTCGCGGGTTCGGCGGCGGCGCACCGCGGGAAGGATCGGCGCTGCTGCAAGGCCGGCTGCGGTGCGGCAAGTGCAGCCGGCTGATGCAAACCGGCTACTCCGGCACCCAAGGCAACTGCCCGCGCTATCTGTGTGGCCGCGCCAAACAACTCTATGGCGGTGAGAAAGGCTGCCAGAGCCTGGGCGGACGCCGGTTGGAGAACCGGGTCCTCGAGGAGGTGTTCGCCGTTCTCGAGCCGGCGGCGCTGGCCGCGACCGCGCAAGCGCTGACCGACGCCGAACGGGCCCAGGCCGCCACCGTGCGTGCCTTCGAGCTGACCGCCGAACGCGCCCGCTACGAAGCCGACCGGGCCCGACGCCAATACGACGCGATCGAGCCGGAGAACCGGCTCGTTGCCCGCACCCTGGAACGCACCCTGGAGGCGAAACTGGTTGCGCAGCGGCAAGCCGAACGAGACCTGCTGGCCGCGCGAGCTCGCCGTCCCGTCCGGCTCACCGAGCAAGAACAAGCCTGGCTGTCTCGGGCCGGCGCGGACGTGCGGGCGGTGTTCACCGCACCCTCGACCACGTTTCGAGAACGCAAGCAGTTGTTGCGGGCGATCCTGGCCGAGGTCGTCGTCACCGTCGATCCCGCCACCAGAACCGCTGGGCTACGGATCATTTGGCAGGGCGGCGCGAGCACCGAGCTGACCATGCCGTTGACCAAAACCGGTGGGCACTTCCGGGCCACCGACGAGGACACCGTCGACCTGGTGCGGCGGCTGGCCGAACACTACGACGACACCACCATCGCGTTGATCTTGTCCCGGCAACGACGCCGCACCGGCACCGGGCTGCCCTTCACCAAAGGCCGCGTCCAGTCGCTGCGGGTATCCCGCGGCATCCCCGCCCACCGACAGAGCGAAACTGTCCCCACCCACAACGACGATGTCGTCGTGGTCACCGTCGCCGAAGCCGAACGCCTCCTCGGCGTCGGCAAGGTCACCATCTACCGCTGGCTTCGCGACGGGTTCATCACCGGCGAACAGCTCACCGCAGGTGCGCCCTGGCGAATCAAGATCGACCAAGCCGTCCGCGACCGCATCGTACCGACCGTCCCCAACGGCTGGGTCGGGCTCAACGAGGCCGCCACCACCCTCGGGATCGCCCGTCAAACTGTGTTGCATAAGGTCCAACGCGGTGAACTGGAGGCCGTCCACGTCAACCGCGGACGACGCAAAGGCCTACGCATCAACGTATCCAGCGACCAGGCTGGACTGTTTGATCAACCC
>DATFOP010000363.1:0-4602 GCA_035265505.1 Propionibacteriaceae bacterium
GGCCTGATCGAGGACCTTAAGCTGGGCCTCGGTGCCCTGATCCTGCATCATTCGGCGTTCAAGCGAATTGCGGTCGTGTCCGACAAGGACTGGGTCGCCCAGGCGCTGCACGCCATCGCCTGGATGGTCCCCGGCGAGCTCGCACTGTTCGGCCTCGACGAGTTCGAGCGGGCCAAGGAGTGGGCCGCCGGCTGACCACACACGACGCCTAACCGTCGTCACCGTGAACGACCAAAACAGTTCTCTTACACTGCCATTCCGTTGTCGATGGCCTACCGCCACGCCCCTGGACGGAAGGGGATGCCTGATTCATCTGATGAATACGCACACACCGGTAACCCGCTGTACTCGATCTCGCCGAATTCGCCGTCCGCGCGCCGAATATTTGGCGACGCCGACATAGGTGGAGCTGCTGCCTCGGATTGACCGCCATACTCGGGGGCCGAGGGTGGCCAGAGGGCATGCGGCAAGCAGGGGAGCTGCTTTCTGCGCGGGGCGCTTCTTCGGTACGCGGATGGCAGAAGCAAATCAGCTTCGTGGGCCTCACCCAACAGAGGACAGTCAGTGGGTGGTCCGACAGTTCGGTTACGAGAACGGTGGCAACCTACCTCGTGCCGTCGGCGTGAGCCCGGCTCAACGCCATTTGATGCCGCACCCAATCGACGGCCGCTCCGCCACCTCAAGTTCTACGAAACCCGGGACAACCTCCACTGAATATCCAAGCAACACGAGGTCATGCGCGGCGCGCACGCCCGCCGCGACGGAGACCTACCGGCGCCGATACCGCTTCTCGCCGGATCATGCGGGTGATGCACAGGTTCTCCGCCATCGTGAGGGCGACGTATGGGCCGTGGTGTTGGATCGTGGTCTCGCCGGCGAGGAGGGCATGGTCCGCGGCCCGCAGCAGGTCGCGAAGTTCGGCGAGGTAGACCTCGTCGAGGTAGCAGGGGGTGTCGGCTGCGGCGACCAGCGCGGCGCCGATCTCCCACCGGCACCGGTCGACGGCGCCGGCCAGGAACAGGTTGCGGGCTGCGAGACACCGGGAGTAGAGGCGGATCCACCTGAGAAGGTGATGCCGATCGTCGAGAACCAGCGGCCGGATCCGGTCGCCGGTGTCCACGTCGACCTCCTCGGGATGGAGTCCCCGCGCGATGACCTCCTGGCAGACCTCGAGCGGGTGCGTACCGCGTAGCAGCGTCCTCATCGGTCGGCCTCGGAGTCGAGGAGCCGCAGCAGGTTGCCGCCGAACAGGTCCGCGTAGTGAGCGGGGTGAACACCGGCGATGTTGGCCATCACGGCCAGCTCGTGCAGCGCGTTGGCGCTGCTCGCGTACGGCAGGTCGGAGCCGTACAGCACCCGGGCCGGGTCGATCGCGTCGAGGACCGCGAACAGGTCGTACGCCGGAACGACCGACGTCTCGAAGTAGACGTTGGGATACGGGGCCAGCACGGCGACGGCGCGGGGCATGTCGATGAAGGTGGAGTGGCCGAGGATGAGGCGAAGGTCCGGAAGCGCCCCGGCGATGCCGGCCAGGTCGTCGGAGACGGCGCGCATGCCGTACCCGGTGTGGACGAGTACCGGCAGGCGGTCGGCCGCGGCCCGCGCATAGATCTCCATGGCCGCCGGGGCGTCCAGCGCGAAGTCCTGCGCCCGAGGATGCAGCTTGATCCCGCGGTGTCCCCGGTCGCGGCAGCGCTCGTACTCGTCCTCCCACGGGCCGTTCGGGTTGAGCCGCATGAACGGGACGAAGCGTTCGGGGGCCGCCCGGTAGGCGTCCCACACCCGGTCGTTGGGGACCCGAAAGTCGGCGCCCTGCTCCGGGTCGTTGAACGGAAAGATCACCGCGCCGTCGACCCGATAGTCGTCGAGATCCCGCAGCAGACCGATGAAGTCGAGCTCACGCCCATCGCGATCCCGACCCACGTGCGCGTGCGTGTCCCAGACCGGCGCCGTCTCCAGCACGCCGGAGGTCAGACGACGCAGGTAGGCGTACGAATGCATCGGCACGCCCGGCTCCGGCACGGCCGAGACCTCGAAGTAGCGCTCGTACGGAATCCGGTTTGCCGGCACCACCTCATTGTGGCCGCGCCGACGCAGCGGCGCTCGGTCAGGTCGCGTCACGCGGGTGGATTTTGTGTGGCGCCAGTGTCGAGCCACACACTCGCTAAACGTGCTTACCGGGATCGTGATCGAGCAATGCCTGCCGCGGCACCGGCACGAGGAGTTCGTAAAGTTCCTGCGCACCATCGACCGGGAAGTGCCCAAAGGACTTGCCGTGCACCTGATCCTGGAGAACTACGCCATCCACAAGCACCCCGACGTGCAGCGGTGGCTGGCCCGGCACAAGCGGTTCCACCCGCACTTCACCCCGACCTCGTCGTCGTGGCTGAACCTGCGCCTGGTCCTGGTCCCCCGTGTGGCCCGCGGAGCCAGGACCCAACGCAGCCAGTGAGGGACCTCCAGCCTTAACCGGCTGTGCGACCGTGTAGAGGATGCTCAGTGTCATTCGCGGAATGTGGCGGCATTAGGAGGTAGGAAACCTTGAGTGGCGACGCAGGTGAACCGACTCAACCCCTACGGCACGGAGGGGAAGCGCGGCTGGACCGAACGCATGGTGCGCCCGAGCACGGCCGCCGCAGTGTTCTGTTACCTGGTCATTGCGATCGCTGGTCTCATCATCCTGCGCGCCATAATCGATCAGCTTGACTTCATCGGAATCGGGTGGCTCATTGCGCTAGTACTGCAGCAGTAGATCGGGATTGGGCTGTTGTGGCGTGTCTGCGCTGTTCAGGGCGGTGACCGCGGCATTGTTCGGAGTTTGTGAATACATCTGAATACGCCGCGGTCGCCGCGGCTCATAGCGTAGACCCTGATCGGTGGCGCACGGAGTTCTCGGCGGTCCTGGATCGCATCGCGCCACGATTTCGTCGCTACGAACCACTTCGGCATGCTGGCGAACTGATGGCCGGGATGGTCTCTGGCCTGGACCGCAAGAATTGCTGGACCATCGCCGAGCACCGCGGTGCGGCCACCCCGGACGGACTGCAGCATCTGCTATCGCGGGCCAGCTGGGACGCCGATGCGGTCCGCGACGATCTGCGCGACTATGTCGTCGACGCGTTCGGCGACCGAGGCGCGATCTTGGTAGTTGATGAGACCGGCGACGTGAAGAAAGGCATCCACAGCGTCGGGGTGCAACGCCAGTACAGCGGCACTGCCGGGCGCATCGAGAACTCCCAAGTCGCGGTGTATCTGACCTACGCCGCACCCCGCGGACACGCCCTGATCGATCGTGCCCTCTACGTTCCACGCAGCTGGGCCCACGATCGCGACCGCTGCGCCGACGCCGGAATCCCCAACGGCCAGCGGGGTTTCGCCACCAAACCTGCCTTGGCTGTCACGCTGATCAACCGTGCTGTGGCCACGAAAGTTCCCGCGGCGTGGGTGGCCGGCGACGAAGTCTATGGCGCCGACCCCCGACTGCGGGCGGCCGTTCGTGGTCACGGCCTGGGCTACGTGCTGGCGGTGGCGGCCAACCGGCGCGTGCCCACCGATGCCGGTCTGATCCGCGTCGATGCGCTACCCGCACTGATCCCGACACACGCCTGGCAGAAACATTCTGCCGGCGCCGGAGCCCACGGCCCACGCCTGTACTCCTGGGCGTGGTTTCGGCTGTTGGCCGAAGACGACACCGATACCGGTGTTCACCATTTGCTGATCCGCCGCAACGATGCCACCGGGGAACTGGCCTACCTGCGCTGCTACAGCCCCACACCGGTGCCGCTACGCACGTTGGTGGCCGTGGCCGGTCAGCGCTGGCGCATCGAGGAATCCTTCCAGGCCGCCAAAGGCCTGACCGGACTCGATCAGCACCAAGTCCGGCGCTGGCGTTCCTGGCACCGCTGGACCACCCTGGCCATGCTCGCTCACGCCTTCCTGGCCGTGGCCACCGCGATCGAACGCGACACCACCCCCACCCCGGTCGGCCTGATCGCGTTGACCGTCAACGAGTTTCGCCGCCTCTTCGACGCCCTGCTGCTGGCCACCAACCACACCGTCGCGACCCTGCTGGCCTGGTCACGATGGCGACGACGACACCAATACCGGGCCCGTCTATCCCACTACCGACGCCGCGAAAACCAATGATCCCGATCTACTGCTGCAGTACTGATATGGGGAGCAGTTTGTCATCCCTGAAGGGGTGGGGTTGTGTCAAGACGTTGGCGACCTGGGGTTTCGCCGATTTTCGGCCTCCGTGTAGGCGGCGTCGGGTAAGGGCCGGGGTCAAGACGCAGCGCCTGCAGCGTAGCGAGGACGAACGGTCTTGATGCAGGTCCTTACCCGATGCAACACTTTCGGCGGATGCTGGAAGATCATCGGGGGTGGGGATTGTGTTGGGTTGTGGTGCCATCTCCAAGTGGGTGATGGTGCAGATACGTTGGGGTAGGGCCGGATTGGTCACCGGCTACCGGTCATCCCTTCGCCCAGCTGGGTGGGCATGGAGCGGTGCGGTGGCAACACGCGGGGTCAATCAAGAGGACGACCACGCCGATAGGGGGTCAGACAAAATAGCGGCCTCGCGCGGGTTGCGTCCGGAATGCT
>DATFOP010000364.1:0-4676 GCA_035265505.1 Propionibacteriaceae bacterium
AGTTCAGCGGCTCGGCGCCGGACGGCCGGATGGATGATCCCTTCGAGATCACGGCGCGCCTGGGGATCGGCGAAGACGATCTTGGCCAACGCGGCACGATCGAGCTGCCCGCCAGCCAGCACGCCGTCGCCGAAACGGCGCACGATGGCGGCCAGACCGGGCGTGCCGGGCTCAACGACCTCACGCGCCAGTTCGTCGGCGTCGATGATCACCGCGCCGCGACGAGCCAGCTCGTTGGCCACCGTCGACTTGCCTGACGCGATCCCGCCGGTGAGCCCGACTCTGAGCACCCGATGAGCCTACGGCTCACTCCACCCGAACCCTTGGGGTCAGTTGCCGCCCGTCAGCTTCTGCCGCAGCGCCTGCAGGGCCTCGTCGGAGGCGAGTGAGCCCTCCGGCGTTGCCGCCGGTGCCGGAGCAGCGGGCTGATCGGTGGTGGAGGAGTAGCTGGCCGGGCTGGGCGTGGCCGCGCCATCGACAGTTTCGGCGTCCTCGACCTGCTTCTTGTGAGCTTCCCAGCGAGCATGCGCCTCTGCATACTGCTGCTCCCAGGCGGCACGCTGCTCCTCGTAACCCTCGAGCCATTCACCCGTCTCCGGGTCGAATCCTTCGGGGTAGAGGTAGTTGCCTTGATCGTCGTAGGACGCGCTCATCCCGTAAAGGGTCGGGTCGAAGTCCTCGGCTCCAGCGTCAACGCCCTCGTTGGCCTGCTTCAGCGAGAGCGAGATCCGACGCCGCTCCAGGTCGATGTCGATGATCTTGACCATCACGTCGTCGTTCACCTGGACCACCTGCTCGGGGATCTCCACGTGCCGCTCGGCGAGCTCGGAAACGTGCACCAAGCCCTCGATGCCCTCCTCGACCCGGACGAACGCACCGAACGGAACCAGCTTGGTGACCTTCCCCGGTACGATCTGGCCGATCTGATGGGTACGAGCGAAGGCTTGCCACGGGTCTTCCTGAGTGGCCTTCAGTGAGAGAGATACCCGCTCCCGGTCCATATCCACGTCCAGCACCTCGACGGTGACCTCCTGGCCGACCTCCACCACCTCGGAGGGGTGGTCGATGTGCTTCCAGGACAGCTCGGACACGTGCACCAGGCCGTCCACGCCCCCAAGATCGACGAAGGCGCCGAAGTTGACAATCGAGGACACCACACCCTTCCGGATCTGGCCCTTCTGCAGCTGGGTCAGGAAATTCTGCCGTACCTCGGACTGGGTCTGCTCCAGCCAGGCGCGCCTGGACAAGACGACGTTGTTGCGGTTCTTGTCCAGCTCGATGATCTTCGCCTCGAGCTCCATCCCCACATAGGGCTGAAGATCCCGTACCCGGCGCATCTCCACCAGCGACGCGGGCAGGAAGCCGCGCAGGCCGATGTCGATGATCAGGCCGCCCTTCACGACCTCGATGACGTGGCCGGTGACGACGCCGTCGGAGTCCTTGATCTTCTCGATAGTGCCCCAGGCGCGTTCGTACTGTGCCCGCTTCTTGGACAGGATCAAGCGACCTTCCTTGTCCTCCTTCTGCTGGACGAGGGCCTCGACTTGATCACCGACGCTAACCACCTCGAAGGGGTCCACGTCGTGCTTGATGGAAAGTTCCTTTGAAGGGATGACCCCTTCGGTCTTGTAGCCGATGTCGAGCAGGACCTCGTCCCGGTCGACTTTGACGACGGTGCCGGTGACGATGTCACCGTCGTTGAAGTACTTGATCGTGGCATCGATGGCCTCGAGAAAGGCTTCGGGCGAACCTAGGTCGTCGACGGCGACCTGCGGGGGTGCCTCGAGGGAGGACGTCATGTAGTAGGGCTCCGGATAAGGGTGACGAGATTGATGTGCTGCGGCCCGATCCGTACACATACGAAGAGCTCAACCGACAGCTGACGCAAATCCCACCCGTACGAGCGCGGCCTACTCGGTCTGAAGTCGCGCAGGCCACAGCGACAGGAAAGCGTATCGCTGCGCCACAAACAGGGTCAAACGGCATTACCATCCGGCGCGTCCCTCAATCTGCGACCGCTCAGACTGAGGGACCCGTCCTGAGGACTAGTGTGCCGCGTCGTGCCAGGAACGACCGACGCCGACGGAGACATCCAGCGGCACCGCCAATTCGACGGCATGGCCCATCTTGCCGCGAACCAGCTCCTCCAGCGCCGGGCGCTCGCCCGTCGCGATCTCGAAAACCAGTTCGTCGTGCACCTGGAGCAGCATCCTGCTGCGCAGCCCCGAGTCGTCCAGCGCCCTCTCGATGTCCAGCATGGCGACCTTGATGATGTCGGCGGCTGACCCCTGGATGGGCGCGTTGAGTGCCATCCGCTCCGCCATCTCCCGGCGCTGCCGGTTGTCGCTCATCAGGTCCGGTAGGTAGCGACGACGACCAAGGATCGTCTCCGTGTACTCGGTCCGGCGCGCCTCAGCCACCAGCGAGTGCAGGTAGGTTCGCACTCCCCCGAAGCGCTCGAAGTACTCGTCCATCAGCGCCTTGGCCTCGGAAACGTCGATGGCTAGCTGCTGGCTCAATCCGTACGCGCTCAGCCCGTACGCCAGCCCGTAGTTCATCGCCTTGATCTTCGCCCGCTCCGCGGGAGTGACCTGCGACGGGTCGACGCCGAAGACGCGTGACGCCGTCACGGTATGGAAGTCCATTCCTGATTTGAACGCCTCGATGAGGCTTTCGTCGGCACTGGCGTGGGCCATGATCCGCATCTCGATTTGCGAGTAGTCCGCTGACATCAGCGCCTCGCAGCCATCACCGACGATGAAGGCCTGCCGAATGCGCCGGCCTTCCTCGGTCCGGATCGGAATGTTCTGCAGATTGGGGTCCGTGCTCGAGAGCCGGCCGGTCGCGGCGATCGTCTGGACATAGGTGGTGTGGATGCGCCCGTCGTCGGCCACCGACTTGAGCAGGCCCTCAACGGTCTGCTTCAACCGCATCGCGTCGCGATGGATCAGCATCTGCGCGAGGAACGGGTGCTCGGTCTTGGCGTAGAGCTGCTGCAACGCCTCGGCGTCGGTGGTGTAGCCCGTCCGGGTGCGCCGTGTTTTGGGCATCCGCAGCTCGTCGAAGAGCACCACTTGCAGTTGCTTGGGCGAGCCCAGGTTAATCTGCTTGCCCAGCACCCGATAGGCCTCGTCAGCCGCCCGATTGACCGTCGACCCGAATTCGGCTTCCAACGCCTCCAAGTGGCCGACGTCCACGGCCACACCGGTCTGTTCCATCCGCGCCAGCGTCTGGAGCAACGGCAGCTCGACCCCGTACAGCAGGCTGGTGCCATTCCGCTGCTCGATCTCGACATCGAGCGCATCGGCGAGATCGATCACGGCCCGGGCGCGGACCATGGCCGCTTCGGCGGCCACCTTGGCGCCCGAGTCGTCGTCGCCGAAGTCGAGGGCCAGCTGGTCCTCGTCCGGGGTGGCGCCAGGAAGCTCGACCTTCAGCTCCCGCTTCAAGTAACGAATGGTGAGGTCAGCCAAGTCGAACGTTCGCTGATCCGGCCGGGTCAGGTAGGCAGCCAGCTGCGTGTCGGAGGTCAGCCCCTCGAGGTTCAGAGCACGCGCCCAGATTGCCAGCAACGGGCCCTTCGCGTCGTGCATCGCTTTCCGATGGCTGGGGTCGCCCAGCCACTCGGCCAACGCGCGCTCGTCCCCCGGCAACAGCGACGTGACGTCGACATAGGCGGCTGCGCCGTCGCCAGCGGCGAGCGCCAAGGCCCGAAGGTCACCCGTACCCGATCCCCAATGTCCGATGGCGTCAACTCCGGTGCGATCGCCCACGGCGTGCGCGGCCAGCCACCCTGCCAGCTGGCCACCCTGCAAAATCTCCCCGCTGAGTTCGAAGCCGCCCTCCGGCGTCAGATCCTCCGCCGGCAGCGTCTCAAGCAGCCGGTCGCGCAAAACACGAAACTCCAGGCCGTCGAACAGCTGATGGGTCGCTTCGCGATTCCACGCTCGGCGAGCCAGATCCTCGACATGGACATCGAGGTCAAGGTCGCGCACCAGCGCGTTGATTCGGCGATTGAGCAACACGTTCTCGATACGGGCCCGGAACTCCTCGGCGGCCTTGCCCTTGAGGTCACCGGCGTGCAGCACGAGATTATCCAGACCGCCGTAGGTCTCCAGCCACTTCGCCGCCGTCTTGGGGCCAACTCCTGGAATGCCGGGAAGGTTGTCGCTGGACTCCCCGACCAGGGCGGCTAGCTCCGGGTAGCGGGCCGGCGTGGCGTAGTAGCGCTCCTCCACGGCAGCCGGCGTCATCCGCGCGAGGTCGGAGACCCCCCTGCGCGGATAGAGCACGGTCACATGGTTCGTGACCAGTTGAAAGGCATCCCGGTCTCCGGTACAGATCACGACGTCGAAGCCAGCCGCTTCGGCCTCAGTGGCCAGGGTGCCGATCACGTCGTCGGCCTCGAACCCCTGTTTTTCCAGATGCACGATGTTCAGCGCGTTGAGCACCTCCTTCACCAGATCAAGCTGGCCGCTGAACTCGTCGGGGCTCTTCGAACGATTCGCCTTGTACTCGCTGTACACCTCCGCCCGGAACGTTCGGCGGGAGACGTCGAAGGCAACGCCGACATGGGTCGGGTTCTCGTCGCGCAGGACATTGATCAGCATGGAGGTGAAGCCGAACACGGCATTCGTGTGCTGCCCGGTCTGGGTCGCGAAGTTCTCCACCGGAAG
>DATFOP010000365.1:0-5039 GCA_035265505.1 Propionibacteriaceae bacterium
CGCCCCTCGAGGCCGGTAACTCAGCCGGACCAACCGAGGAAGCCGCGATGACCCCCCACCGACAGCGAGGATGCCCCCGTAGCCGTCCCGCAGAAGCGCCTTCTCATCCAACACCTCAATCGCCACCGGTGACGTCTTGACGAAGGTCCGGGCCTCGTCGGCGAACGACGCGGGATACAGCAGGTTCGGCGGGAGGTTCACCCAGTCCCGCGCGGTGACTACCGCACGGGCCACGGTCAAGGCATTCTCGGCGATGCCTTTCTGGGTTCCGGCAGGTTCGACCACCGTAATGGCGCCGACCCCCGCATTAGGGGTGGAGCCGTTCGTATGCGAACTCAGGGTGGCATAGCGATAGCTGCCCAGCAGGGCACCCTCCGCGACTGCGCGCACGGTCTCCTCGCCCTGACCGAGGCTGACGGCCACCGACAGAGCCGCTTGCTCGGCGAGTTCGCCCGCCGCACGGATGCCGTTGCCCGCGGCTTGCCGCAGCTCATCCAGCCTCTGCTCGCCTTTGCCGATCCCGACCACCACGAGGCGAGGTCCTTCGCCGGGAGCCGGCAGCGTCCGCCCGCTGCCCGCCTCGGGCTTGGCGCCAATAGAACGAGCCAGATCGCCGACGCCGGCTCCGAAACGTTTCGTGTACGCCTGCTCCAGATCCTTCGGCACTCCGACGGCTCCTTCGGACGAGAAACCGACCACCAGCACGTCCACGTCGCGCGGAACCGACCTGGCGATCGTCAGGGTCGGCAACGAGGGTGTCGGCATGACACTGCCACCTTTCATTGCGGATAGAAGGGGTTCAAAAACGTGTCACAGGCTAGCTCCTGGCACGTTGACGTGGATCGTCGGTGCGGTTCGTCCGGTAGGTTCGGTGATCATGGAACTCGGCGAGCGCGACGCCGGCGGTGGCAGTCCCGCTCCGGCCCTCAAGACCTCACCGCTGCACCGCCAGCACATCGCGGCAGGAGCGAAGTTCGCCGCGTTCAGCGGCTGGTCGATGCCATTGGAGTACGCCGGAGCGGGTGTGCTGGCCGAGCACGCCGCCGTACGTAACGCTGTGGGCGTCTTCGACGTCAGCCACCTCGGAAAAGCAACGGTCACCGGGCCGGGTGCCGCCGAGTTTCTCAACCGGTGTCTGACCAACGATCTGGGCAGGATAGAGCCCGGACAGGCGCAGTACACGCTGGTCTGCAACCACGAGGGCGGCGTGGTCGACGACATGATCGCCTACCTCAGATCGCCCGAGGAGGTCTTACTCATCCCTAACGCGGCCAACTGCGCCCGGGTGGTCGACCTTTTGACCGCCTCCGCTCCTGCGAGCGTCACCGTCTCGAACCAGCACGACCATTTCGCCATCCTGGCGGTCCAAGGCAGTGAATCCGACGAGGTGCTTTCGTCAGCCGGCTTCCCCGCCGGACACGACTACATGTCCTTCGTGGCGACCGAACGCGCCGGCCGATCGGTCACGGTCTGCCGCACGGGCTACACGGGTGAACGGGGCTACGAGCTGGTCATTCCAGTGGACGCCGCCGTCGACGTCTGGGACCAGTTGACCCAGGCGGGCGCTCCGTACGGACTGCAGCCGGCCGGTTTAGCAGCCCGTGACACGCTGCGTACGGAGATGGGCTATGCCCTGCACGGCCAGGAGCTCTCCCCGGAGATCACTCCGGTGCAGGCACGGCTGGGGTGGGCCGTCGGCTGGACGAAGGCCGCGTTCTTCGGTGATGTGGCGCTGCGGACGGAGAAAGCGCGCGGCCCCCGACAGCTATTGCGTGGACTCAAAGCGACCGGACGTGGCATTCCACGTCCGGGCATGACTGTCTACGGCCCTGGCGGAGAAGAAATCGGCTCGGTAACGTCCGGTACCTTCTCACCGACCCTCAAAACCGGAATTGCCTTGGCTCTGCTCATACCAGACGTGGGCGATGGGGAGGGCGTGTTCGTGGACATTCGTAGCCGACGCGAGCCGTTTGTGATCACCAAGCCACCGTTCGTCAGCCCTGGCGTCCGCGAGCCGTAATCCGCCGATCAGTCGGGGTCGGGTCCGAGGTTCATCGGACCGTAAATCAGGCGATCCTCCTCGTAGAGGCTGACCGCCTGCACTCCCGCGGCGATCAGCTCGGGGTAGAACTCGCCGAGCCAGGTCTCGGCCTCACCCTGGCTCGGGAACGTGCGAGGTGACGAGCGATCGTTCGGTTCCCGATCTGGCACCCACCGCCAAGCCATCAGGCAAGTCTCCGTTTGGGTGAGGCGTCCCCGACCTTGGCCCCATTCCGCTCGACGACCTCATCGAGCGCCTCATCTATGCCAGCCATCGTCTCTGCCGAGAGTTTCCGATCGGCCGCCGCCGCGTTGTCCTGCACCTGCTCCGGCCGGGAGCCGCCGGTGATTGCGGAGGCGACGTTGTCGTTCTGCAACACCCAGGCGATGGCCAGCTGAGCCATCGACAGCCCTTCAGCGTCCGCCAAGGGAGTGAGCCTTTGCACACGGCTCAGCACGTCGTCGTTCAGCAGGCCTTGGATGAATTGCGCGCCGCCGTGCGAATCGGTCGCTCGCGACCCGGCGGGAGGTGGCTCACCCGGCTTGTACTTGCCGGTGAGGATGCCTTGCTCAATGGGGGAGAAGACCACTTGTCCGATTCCGAGTTCTCGAGATGTCGGTATCACATCGGCCTCGATGATCCGGTAGAGCGCGTTGTACCGCGGCTGGTTGGAGACGAACGGAAAGCGCAGCTCGCGAGCCAATGCATGGCCGGCACGCAGCTGCTCAGCGGTCCACTCGCTGACGCCGATATAGAGAGCCTTGCCGGAGCGGACGACGTCGGCGAAAGCTTCCATCGTCTCCTCCAATGGCGTTGCCGGATCATAGCGATGCGCCTGGTACAGGTCGACGTAATCGGTCTGCAGCCTTTGCAACGACGCGTTGATCGACTCGCTGATGTGCTTGCGGGACAAGCCGGTGTCGTTCGGGCCGCCGGGGCCGGTGGGGAAGTAGACCTTGGTGAAGATCTCGAGGCTCTCCCGGCGCTCGCCGGCCAACGCCTCCCCCAGAATGGTCTCCGCTCGACCGTTCGCGTACACGTCCGCGGTGTCGAAGGTGGTGATACCGGCCTCGAGCGCGGCTCGGACGCATGCCGTTGCCTGCTCCGCCTCGACCTGCGATCCGTGTGTCACCCAGTTGCCATAACTGACGGCCGAAACCTTGAGACCGCTGCTGCCGAGATGACGGAACTCCATGTTTCTCCTCACCTAACGGGGGTCAGAACTTCTTCTCGCCACGCTTTACCCGCGGAGGGGGCATCCGGAACCGGCGGATCTGAATGCCGCGGTTCATGCCGTACATCAGCAGCCCGCGCGGCGAGGACTTGGGCAGTCGGGCGGCCAGCACCTTCTTGAATCCCCGCCACATGATCGCCGAATCGGCGATCACGGCGAAGATGAACAGATACATGGCGATGGTGCTGATCACAGCGACCCGCGGCAGCGACTGGCTCAGAAAGGTCAGTGCCAAGATCACGACCAGGCTGGGCAGCAGAAACTCGCCGAGATTGAATCGAGCGTCGACGTAGTCACGCAGCATAGCCTTCTCGGGCGTAGCGTCTCGGGCGTTGACCGCCCTCATTCGCTCTGACCGGGCCTGCCGTCCCGCCTCCCGGCGGGCTTCCTTCTTCGAGATATTGCGGGCGACCCGCTGCCGACGGGCGGCTTCGGCTTCCTTGCGCGTGGGCGTCGGCCGGTCCTTCTTGGTGCCCGGCCCGACCGGCGCAGCAGGTGGTGGCGGCGGTGGCTCGGCAGGGGTGTTCCGGCGGAAGAGTGCCACGAACTCGTACCTCTCACTGCGGTGCGCTAGATCTGGGCGTCGGCCTCGCGGCCGAGCGCATCCCTGGATTGTCTCAGGGGAATAACCCAAAGACGAACCTACTCGCTGATCCGGAACGACGTCCTTACCGTGGCGGGGATACGGTGGAAGCCTGTGCACCCGCGCCCCCGCATATCGCGATTGTGGAAGGACTTGCTGATACGTCATGAGCGGCATTTTTCAGCGCATTTCGTTGATCTTCCGAGCCAAGACCGACAAGGCCCTGGACAAACTGGAAGATCCTCGCCAGACGCTCGACTACTCCTACCAGCGTCAGCTTGAACTGCTGCAGAAGGTACGCCGGGGCGTTGCCGACGTCGCCACAAGCCGCAAGCGAGTCGAGCTCCAGGCGACGCAGCTGAACACCCAGGCCGACAAGCTGACGCAGCAGGCGCAGAAGGCGCTGGAAGTGGGCCGTGAGGATTTGGCTCGCGAGGCCCTGACCCGGCGCTCCGGCCTGCAGCAACAGCTGACCGATCTGCAGACCCAGCATGCTCAGCTGCAAGGCGAAGAGGAGAAGCTCACTCGCGCCAGCCAGCGGCTGCAGGCCAAAGTTGATGCCTTCCGGACGCGTAAGGAGACCATCAAGGCCACTTACTCCGCCGCCGAGGCGCAGACCCGGATCAACGAGGCCTTCTCCGGCATCAGTGAGGAGATGGGTGACGTCGGCCTGGCCATCCAGCGCGCCGAGGACAAAACGGCACAGATGCAGGCTCGTGCCGGAGCCATCGACGAGCTCCTGGCTAGCGGCGCGCTCGACGATCCGACCGGCACGACCAAGGACGACATCACCCTCGAGCTGGAGCAGCTCGCCTCGACCTCAGATGTGGAGGACGAGCTCGCCCGGATGAAGGCGGCAATCGGTCCAGGCCAGTCGGCGGCTCCGCAGGCAATTGAGGGCCAGCAGGCTCCCGCCCAGTCCCTGCCGCCGACCACGCCCAACCAAGGGACCTATCCAGCTCCGCCCGCATTCACCGCCGAGCAGCCCCAGCAGGCGCCGGCCAACGAGGGTGACCTTCGATGATCGTACGGATCTTGAACGAGGGGCAGTGGGAACTGAGCGATGAGGCGGTCCGTGGCCTCAATTCGCTTGACGACGCGGTGGACAAGGCGGTCGCGTCCGGAGATCAGGACCAGCTGGCGACCGCCTTGCAAGCCCTGCTGGACCGGGTACGCATCGC
>DATFOP010000366.1:0-12903 GCA_035265505.1 Propionibacteriaceae bacterium
TTCTGCTGCCACACTTGAACGTTTCTACGCCGAAGCCGGCGCCTACGGTTCCCGGAAGGTGACGAGGTCGAGCACGAGTACACGACCGAGTTCCTCGATCGCCTGATACACCAGGTAGTGCAAGCCGCCGCCCGGAGTCTCGATCTCGAACGTGAACCCGCCCGGGCGGAATCGGATTGGATACTTGCCAGACTCGTTGGCCGGGTCCTCACGGAGCGCCGGATAGACGACCCGATCGAGCATGGCGAGCAGGTCGGTCGACGCCTGCTTGTACCGGGCAAGGGCGAGCGGGGTTTCGAAGACCTGGAAGCGGCCCACTATACGAGGCCGCGCTCCTCCAGCACTCGGGTGAGACCGTCCTCAGTGAGCCCGAGGGACTCGGGAGACTCGCCGCGCAGCAACGCGGCCCGCAGCCGATCGGCCTCAGGTCGCAGCGCGGCAAGGCGTCCGTCGAGGAGGTCGTCGATCCGATCGCGGGTCTCATCGCGTGCGGGTTCGCTCATGTCTGCTCCCGGTCGGCGTGCTGGCAAGGAGGATCGTACCTCCTGAGCCGGACGGAATCTCCCGCCGCTGGCAGGTTGTGGACGCCAGAGTGCAGTGAGATGTCCTGTGCGGCGATACGAGGGTAGTGGCACGAGCGGATGCTCAAGCACTGTCGTGTCGGGGGTGCAACCATGGACGCCCTGGCTACCTTAACCGCCGCGCCGCCGGTGCTGTTCGGTGCCCCAGCGCCGCCCGGCGAGCTCCTACCGTGGTCCTGGGCCGAGCAGCGACTGCTGGCCGCGCAACTACTGAATCGCCACCACCCGCCCCGACGGTCGTCCGCATGCCGACCCATGCGGGGAGTGTGGCTGCCCGACGGCTTCTGGTTCAGCACCGGCTCGCTGGCCAGGCACAACCTTGCCGCCAACCCGCAGATCAGCATGCACCTGGAGCGCGGCGACCAGGTGGTGATCGGTCTACAACAGCATCAGGCCGAAGATCGTGAGCGCAGGCTCCGCATCTTGATAGAACCTTGAGCCGTGCAGGCGGCCCTAGCCTGTCACACCGGTCTGCTATCAGACGAGCTGACTCCCTGTACGAGATAGAGGCCAGACGCCCATGGCGCACGATGCGTAAACGGACCCTACCCGAGGTCGACGTGCTCTGGTACGCGACCCAGCCGCTCACGCCCACCTACCGAGCGATCGTCCACGTGTTTGCCGACGCCGAGCGTGACACCTTCACCCTTGAGCTGGCCGAACCTGAAGTGCTGCAGGCGCTGCGGGCCAGCCCGTATGAGGCCGAGGTCGACGGCGAGGCCAGCCTGCGGGTTCGCCTCGACGAGCTCCATCAGCACGGAAACCTCAATCGCCGACAGGACGAGCGGGCCACCAGTCTGGAGGATCTCGACCGCCGCCGCTTCCTGTGGTCGCTCACCCCCGGGGGCAAGATCGCCCACCAAGCGATCGAGGACATCGAGTCGGGCCTGGGTCTATCCGGATCGCTGCAGGTCACCATGCTGGTCACCATCCGAGACAGCCTACGTGCCCTGATCGAAGGCGACCCGAGCGCGAACGACACCTACGCAATGCTCGACGGCCTCTTCACCGCCCAGGAGCGGTTCACCGGGGAGGCGCAGCGGTACATCGGCCGTATCACCGATCGGCATGTACTTGGCGCTGGCGGGCTTGACGAGGAGGAGTTCGGCCTTCGCAAAGAGGCCATCAAGCTGTACCTGAGTCGCTTCGTCAGTCAGCTCACCCTGCTCAGCCCCGAGATCGACGAGCTACTCCGCACCCTCGACGGGGCGCGGATCAGCGCCTTGGTCGACCATGGCGCGACCGCCGACGACATCCCACCGCCCGACGAGACCGGCGACCCGGCCGCCGAATGGCGAGCTCGGCAGCATACCCACTGGCAGGGGCTGCTCCGCTGGTATGTGCGAGCAGGCACCCGGCCACCCACCGTCGACCGGCTGCGGGCCGTCGCGCTCGACGCCGTTACGGCACTGACCCGCAGCCTGAGCCGACTCAACGCCGCCCGGACCGGCGCACCAACCCGGGCCGCCGCGTTCCTCCAGGCTGCCCGGTGGATGGCGGAGCAGGACGCCGGCGCAGCGCATCGGCTGTGGGTCGCGCTCACCGGGCTGCACCCGGCACGGCATCTGTCCATTCCCGAGGACGACCCGGAGGTCACCAGCAGGTCGGCATCCTGGTGGGACGCCGTTCCCATCGATGTTCCGGTGACCATCCGACGGCAGAACCGGTCCAACAGCACTGGCCGCGCATCCAAGGCGCGCGACACGCACGCGACGAGGCAGTTGCTCAGGCACCGCAGGCGACGCGAACGCGAGCAGGCCCGTGCGGCTCTGGCCAGGCTGCTCACCAACGGCCCTGCTCGTCTGTCGGACTTCTCCCGCCTGGACCGGCACGAATTTGACCTGCTGCTCGACCTGCTGTCCGACGCGTTGTCCGCCCGCCGTGTTGGTGGGGTTCGCAGCGCGGTCTCCGGCGCGTCCGGGGTCCAGATCGTTCTCAGCGACCCCGAGCCCGAGTCGGAACCCGCCAAACTTCAGATCGTCGATGGGACCTTCACCGGCCCTGACTATCTCGTGGACATCCAAATCGCCATCAGCGGCAACGAGCGAGTCGGCGGAGGTGTCGTGTGAGCCTCACCGACACGCTCGCCGCCGACCGTACCCAGGCGCTCATCCGCATCCGTCGGCGGCTGCTCGCCGATCCACTGCTGCACCGAGCCAACGAGCCGGAGCTCTGGCCGGCGGTGCTGCGCTACGGAGCCGACCTGGCGCGCTGGTTCGCCGTCAACCTCGGCTGGCGGTTGGTGGTCGATTCGGCCGGGGGATTCGCCCGGCTGCACAAGGTCGCGGCCCGACCGGACCCGACGCGGCCGGCCAGGCTTAACGACACCCCGCTGACGCCTCGCAAGTACACGTTGCTGTTCCTCGCCTGCGCGGCCCTTGACGAGCAACCGCGCCAGACCACCTTGTCGGTCCTGTCCGAGAACGTCGCCGAGCTGTCCGCGGCCGAAGACCCCATCCCCACCTTCGACCCGTCCAACAGCCACAGCGACCGGGTCGCGTTCGCAGGTGCGATCAAGTGGCTGGCCGCCAACCGGATCATCGCCGTCCGTGACGGCAACCTCGACGACTACGCCACCGATCCGACCGCTGACGCGCTCCTCGACGTCAACGACCGCCTGCTCGCCCACCTCCTGTCATGCCCCACCAGCCCTGCGTTGGTCGCCGATCCCACCGACGTGCTGCATGAGGTCTACCCAGCCGGCGCGGCCGGGGACATCGCCCGCGCGGGCCATCGGGTACTGCGGCGGCTGGCCGACGACCCGCTCGTGTACCACGACGACCTCGACGCCGCCGAGCGCGACTGGCTCGGGCCACGCTGGCAGGTCGCCAACCGCCTTGCCGCAGAGCTCGGGCTGACCCTGGAACGCCGCGCCGAAGGGTTCACCGCAATTGACCGGTCCATCGCCGAGCCAATGACCGACGACCGCTTCCCGGCCGCAGGATCGACCGTCGCGCATTGCGCCCTGCTGCTCGCCGAATACCTGGTCGACCGCCACCGAGCCGCCCGCGGCCCGGAGGAAGGCCGGGATGCTGCCGCCCCCGAGCCCGTACCGAGTTCAGAGCTCGTCGCCCACGTCCGCATCCTGATCGGCGACTACGCAGCCCGCTGTGGCTGGGCCCAATGGGTCCTGGACGAGGACGGGCCCGCCCAGCTCACGGGGCGAGCGCTGGACTACCTGGCTCGGTTCCGGCTCGTCCACCGCCTGGACCATGCCGCGGTCCCGGCCCCCGCCGTCGCCCGCTTCGGGGTCGCCGGCCCCACCACTCAGGAGTCGCACCCGTGAGCCCGAGCATCCAGCCGCTGTTCCGCGCCCAGCCCGACCCCGACCGGCTGCCCACCCCGACGCGGCCGCGATACACCCTGCTGCGGATCGGCATCCAGAACATCTGGGAGTACGACATCACCACCAGGTTCGTCGCCCGCGACGGACGGCTGCTGCTGCGTGGGCAGAACGAGTCCGGGAAGACCAAGGCGGTGGAGGTGAGCCTCCCCGCCGTGCTCGACGCGATCCTGCGCGCCGAACGGCTCGACCCGTTCGGGGAGCAGGCCCGCACCATGCGAGAGAACCTCATCGGCCCGCACACCGACGAGGACGCCACCGTCGTCGCCGGCTACGTCTGGGCCGAGTTCGGCCGTCTCACCGAGCAGGGCCAGCCCCAGTATCAGACGGCAGGCTACGGGGTGCGGGCCTCCCGCAACGCCTCCGGGTTCACTTCCTGGTTCTTCCTCACCGGCCTGCGCCCCGACCTCGATCTTCACCTGTTCGTTGACGGCCGGCCGCGCAGCCAGCGAGAGCTGGACGAGGTGCTGGGCCCGCAGGGGGAAGTGTTCGGTGGCCACGGCGACCACCGCGCGGCGGTGAACCGGTACCGCGCGGCCGTGAACCGGGCGCTGTTCGGGTTCGAGGAGATGGCTCAGTTCGACAACCTCCTGACCCTCCTGATCGAGCTGCGCCGCCCCCAGCTTGCCAAGCAGCTCAAGGCATCCGACCTCTCCCGCATGCTCACCACGAGCCTGCCATCGCTGGATGTCAACCTCATCACCAAGGTCGCCGAAGGCGTCGACCGGCTCGAGGAGCACCGCGCCGCGCTGGAGGCGCTGCGCGAGACCCGCAGGACCGTCGCCGGCTTCAACATCACCTATCGGCGCTACCTGCAGACCGTCGTGGCTGAGCGGACGGCCGTGGTGCGCGGTGCCACCACCCGGGTCGACGAAACCGCCCGCGCCCTGAAGGGCACTCAGGCAACACTGCAGGCAGCCAAGCATGCCATGCAGGCCGCCTCCACCCGGCGTCGTGATCTGCGCGTGGAGGAAGGCCGGCTGCGCGCCCGCGTTGAGACCATCAAGGACAGCGACGCCTACCGGGCCACCAAGGACCTCGACGACGCCAAACGACGGGCCGTCGAGGCGGCCAAGGACCAGGCCCAGGTGGAGGCGCGGCTCGGCAGGGAGCAGAAGGAGCTGGCCGATGCCGTCACGGGCCGCGACCGGCTGGACACGGCGGTTAGAGAACGCGCCCGACAAGTCGCCGGCACCAGTGAGGACGCGAGCGCGGCGGCCCGACCAGCCGCGCTACACGACGACCAGCGGCAGGCCGGCGCACTTGTGGGTGCCGGCGACCTCGACGGCGCCGAAGCAGTGATCCAGACGGCGGTTGCAGGCCTGCGTGACCGCATCGGTGAACTGAGCCCCTACGACGAGGCCCTCGCCGAGGGCATCCGGCAGGCCGGGAACGCCCAGCAACGCCGCGACACGCTCGCCGAGCAGGCCGCCGAAGCCCGCACCGAGGCCGTCCGGGCCGACGCAGCCGTCACCACCGCCACCGCCGAGCTCCGAGAGGCGGTCCGGACGTGGACCGAGCAATTGGACGAGCTGCCGCTCGACGCGGACCTTCGCGACGAGCTCGACGTCGTCCAAGTCGACCGGGTCCGTGAGCTGGTGGACGACGCCGCCAGCACCCACCGTGCCGCCCTCGACGAACAGCTCGCCGACGTCGGTGCCCTACTCCGGCACGCCACCGAGGACCGCGACCGGCTCGACGGCGAACGGGAGCAGCTGGAGCGCGAGGAGTACCCGCAGCCGCCGGCGCCACCCTGGCGGCAGCGACGCCCTGACCGTTCGGGGGCGCCCCTGTACCTGCTCGGCACCTTCCGCGGAGGCAATCTGACCGGCCAGCAGCAGGCCGCGGTCGAGGCGGCCCTTGAGGCTGCCCAGCTACTCGACGCGTGGGTACACCCCGACGGAACCGTAGAGCATCCCAGCCACGACGTTCAGCTTCGGCCCCAGCCCAACCCCGAACCGGCTGGGTCACTGCTGGCAGTGATCGAGCCTGCCGCCGCCGAGGCCGTCCGCGAGCCGGTCGCCCGCAGCGTCCTGGCCAGCATCGGCCTCGGCCCAAGCGACCGTGACACCTGGGTCGACGTCGACGGCCGGTTCCGCGTCGGCAGGCTGAACGGGCAGAGCAGCAAGCCGTATGCACAATACCTCGGCCGCAGCATCCGGGAGCGCAACCGGCAGCGGCGCCTGGCCGAGCTCGCCGAGCTCATCAAGGACGCCGACGCGCTCGTGACCGACCTCATCGCCAGGCGCGACCGCCTCCGTGCGCGTCTGCGAACGGTCGACTCGGACCTTCGGCGCTTCCCGCCGCTCCGGCCGGTGACCGATGCCCGCGCCACCGCGGCCGAGGCCGACCGCCACGCCCGCCGCCTGGAGGGACAGGCCGTCGACGCCGAGACGCGGCTGAACGCATTGCGGGAACAGGTGACCGCCCGTGCGTACACCCGTGACCGGATCGCTGCGACCGTCGGGCTGACCTTATGGGCCGGCAGGCTCGGAGATCTCGCCCGCCTGGTGGGGAGCTACGAGCGAGCCGCGACCGCATGGATCTATGAGGAACGAAGGCTGCTCGAGGCGCGCGAACGACTGGAGCTCGCCGACCAGCTCGTCGTCCGGGCCGAAAGCCGCTGTGAGGGCAGCGAGGTGGAGGCGGACGAACGCCGCGCCGCGCTGGCATCGGCCGAGGAGCGCGTGGCGACCATGCAGCAGATCGTCGACGATCCCACGGGCCAGGAGGTACTTGGCCGCCTGGAGGCGGCCGAGGGGCATCTCGAGGCGGTCCGGGGGCAGCTTGAGGAACTGGAGGGGCGCTGGGACGGGCTGGTCGAGGCCGTCGCTCGTGCCGACAGCGCCGCATCCAGCCGCCACGGCGAGCACGAGCGGGCTCGAACGCAGCGCAGCACCGCCGTCGACGCATTCAAACGGCTGGCCACCGCCGGTGTCGTCCGTCACGCCGCCGAGGTACGTGACTGGCCCGATACTCCAGTCGTCGACTGGTCGGAGACGGCCGCTCTGTTGGTTGCCCGCCGGATCGCCGATGCGCTGGAGAAGGTCGCCTACGACGATGCAGCCCGCAACCGCGCCGCGACCAACCTCACCCGGGCGTTCCAGGAGCTGACCGTCGCGCTGCCGCCCGAGCTGCAGGTGGTCCCGCGCACCGAGCACGATGTTGCCATCTACTCGGTGGTCTACGACGCCCAGGAACGGTCCCTGTTCGAGCTGGCAGAGCTGCTCCAGGCTGATGTGCGCGCCCGCGAGCGCCGCATCAGCGAGGAGGACGTCCGCATCATCGACGAGTTCCTGTCCGGCGAGATTCGTGACAACGTCCGCCGCACCCTGCTCGAGGCTCGCCGGCTGGTGGACCGGATCAACGCCGATCTTGAGACCCGCACCACCCCGTCCGGACAGACCGTCAATCTCGACTGGCGCATCGACGAGGACGCCCCTGTCGGTACCTCCGAGGCAGTCGAGCTGCTGCTCACCACCCCAGGAGTCAATCGCAAGAAGGACGAGGCGCTGCGCCAGTTCCTCAAGGAACGGCTCGAGCAGGCACGCACCGACACCCGCGAAGCGACCGTGCGTGACCGGTTGATTGACCTGCTCGACTACCGGCTATGGCACCGCTTCACGGTCATGCAGCGGCGCTCCCCCCAGGAACGGTGGACGCCACTGACCCGCAGGATCCACGGCAAGGGGTCGGGCGGGTCGAAGGCGGCCACGCTGCATCTGCCGCTGTTCGCCGCTGCGGCTGCATTCTATGCATCGTCGAGACCGACGGCTCCCCGTCTGGTCGTTCTCGACGAGGCATTCGCAGGCATCGACGGGCCCACCACCGCCAAGCTGCTGGACCTGACCGTCGAGTGGGACTTTGACCTGTTCATGACGAGCTGGCGCGAGTGGATGTGCTTCCCTGAGCTCCCAGGTCTGTCCATCTACGAGATCATCCGTGACGCCGACGCCCACGTGGTCGACACCGAGTGGTTCATCTGGGATGGCACCAGCCGGCAGGAAATGGCCTCGTGACCGTGCCGTCGGCATTGACCGCGCCGCAGCTGCAGTTCGTGTGGGAAGCGGTCCACGACCGCTACGCCAGGCAAGCAGCCGACGTTCCGGTCCACGCCATCACCTTCACCAAGCTGACGAGACCGCAGCGGGACGCGCTGGCCGGCCTGCTCGGCAGGAGCCGGCTGCCCGGCCCCACCGTGACCGTCCGCATCGACCAACTCGACCGGCGCCTGCTCGACTCGGACGCGGCCATGACCGCGCGCCAAGTCGCCGAGCTGCTCTGCGGTCCGATCGTCAACCGCCCTGCCCAGCGGCGGGCCGCCCGCCAGGCCCGCGAGCGGATGTGGGACGAGCTCGAGCAAGCCGCCGACCCCAGGCTCGCCGGTTGGATCCACCACCTGCGGGTCTCCGGCACCGGAACCCGGCTGGCCGCTGCGGCCGGAATGGCGGCCGACCAGCTCGTCACCGAGGCGCTAGCGGTCGCGGCCCTGCTGCCCGCCGACGGGATCGCGCTGGCGCGGCTGGCCGAGCGGGCCACCGGCGACCCGCACGCGCTCGATCGGGGCCGTCAGCTCCGCACGCTCGTGCTCCTGGCGGCGTTGCACCTGACCGGCGAGCCAATGCAGATCCCGCCGTCGTTGGTTACCCAGCGGGCTGTACTCGCGACCGTCGGGATCTACCTCGACAGCCTGTCCACCGATGTGCTCGTCCTGGGGCTGCGCGCTGACGGCACCGGCCATGTCGATCGACTGCTCAACCACGCGGCCGACGCCGGCGAGCCGCTGCGGCTGACGCTTCGGATGCTGCAGGGCACCCCGCCGAGCATCAGGCCGACCAGCCAGCCGCTGTCAGTATGCGAGAACCCGTCGGTGGTCGAGGCCGCGGCCGCACGACTTGGCGGGCGCTCGTCCCCGTTGGTGTGCACCGACGGAATCCCCACCACCGCCGTGTTGCGCCTGCTGGCCGGGACCCGCCGGACGGGTGCGTTCGTGCGCGTGTCCGCCGACTTCGACGCCGCTGGCGTGCGGATCACGAACCTCCTGGCCAAACACGTGTCAGCGATCCCATGGCGCTATACGGCCGACACCTACCGGCAGGCCGTTATTGCCCAGGCAGATCGCCAACACGTCCGCCTCACCGGCCAGATCCCCGACGGCCTCCTCGACCCCCAGCTGGCCACTGAGATGCGTCGGACAAGGGTCGCGGTCTGCGAGGAGCAGCAGACGGACATCCTTCTGGGAGATCTACGAACCGACTGACGGACCGGCGCAACAGGGTCTCGCTTCAGACCCTGTTGCGGACGCCTCCAAGAAGATCCCGCGCCCGCCAGAACACCGCGTCCAGCATCTCCTCGGTCAGGCGCCGCGTGCTCGTGTTCTGCTGCCACAACCAACGTTTCTACGCCGAAGGCTGGCGGCAGGACTTGCTCTGCTAGGCAGGTAGACGATGCTACGTGAGGCGGATCACTGACACCAGAACACCTGTTCGATAACATCTGGCGAACTCGGAACACCGCCTGCCTCGGCCCCGCAGGAGGCTTCGATGACACACCGCCAGATCCTTCGCCAGCTCGCCGAGGCCGGGCGGCTTCACCTCCAAGACTTCGACGACGCTGCCCTGGTCCACCTACTGCGCGACGAACTTGTCACCGTAGCCGGGCAGACTGTGACCTTGACCGAGAAGGGTCGCTGCCGTGTCGCCCCAAAAAAGACGACCACCAAGGTCGCCAAGCCACTGCACCCGCTGACCCCGCTGCGGCGGAACTACCCGGTCGGACGGCGTGAGCAGCCGAGCAAGCGCGGCTACTACGCCGCCGAGGAACGAAGCCGGCGAGAGGTCGCGGAATGGATGGACCGCCATGGACCGCCACCAATCGACTGGTCCAACCCGGATCCCGAGCGCCAGAAGGAGCTCCGGGAGCTTGCCCGACTCCTGTCGGCGCCGCTCCGACACGACGATGGCACCGAATGGACCGCAGACGACCACTTCCGTAGCCGCCTTCGCACCCACCTAGACGAGCCCGAAAGCTCTCTGCTCCCTGCGGCCCAGGCCGCCGACAGTGAGCCCATCTGGCACGGGCACGGCTACAAGCTGGACGACGGCAGCTTCGAGTTCCCGCCCGACATGACCAGCCGCCAGTACTTCAACCTGCACGCGCGACTGCACGCCGAACGGGACTGGCCACACCGCCACCGCCGGCTCCACCGAAACGAGGAGGAAATCCTCGCCAAAGAGCTGCGGATTCCGCTGGCGCAGCTTCATGCGGCCAACGCCAAGGGCGGTATGTTCGACCTCACCAGGCTGCCCAGCGATGAGAAGGAACGCCGCGAGAAGGTCCTCGGGCTCGCCAGCCACGGCTACTACGTCTACACGGTAAACGCCGGGCGGCTGCGAACCTTGCACCAGGTCCCGACCGAAGACGACCTCCTAGCGCTCCCGGCGGGTCTGGCGAGCGAGCTGTGGTGCGGCTGGCTGCCGTACTACCTCGAACATCATCCTGACGCCTTCCTGCCCGCGACGCTAGAAGGCCACAACGCGACGATCCAGCAACTCTTCGACCATCCCGAGCAGCGGGAACGCCTCGATGAGGGCTACGTCATCTACCTCAGGTGCATGCACTGTCATCCCAGGCATCAAGCGCTCGAGGACCCGGCAGAGACCTACGACAGCTCCAGGCACCTGTGTGTCTGCGGGCACAGCGCTGACCTGCATCTCCTCGGGCCCTTTGTCATCTGGAGGCTAGAGCCACACGATGGCCGATGCACCGAGTGCGAGTGCATCTCCTTCAGGGAGACCCCAGACTCAACTTGTCGATAGCCGGTAACGAGCCCGACAGGTTGAGCCTCTCAGGCTATCTGGTCTGAGGGTCCTCCTTGAGCAGCTCTGGTGCCCGCATAAACACGGCATCCAGCATCGACTCCGTGAGGCGCATGGTCGAGGCGTCCTGTTCCCACAACTGAACGTTTTCAATACAGTGGAAGAATTCCTCGCCGCTAATGGCCTATCTGTCTCGTTGACGGTGAGGACCTGAAGCTCAAGCTTCGCTAGCGAAGGAGAGCTGAGTGGAGCGTCCCAACCGGCTCGCATCCCATCGCAACCCGTCCCTTCAACCTCAACCCTGGAGCAACTTTCGTGCCCGCAGGAAGATACGGTCAAGCATCGGCTCGGTAAGGCGGCCGGTCTGTGTGTTCTGTTGGCTCACATGGAAGCTCCCAAGCAGCACCCGGTCTTGGGGCAGTGCGGCCTCGGCACCGTGGCCGAAGCGGGGCTTGGGGCGGACGGGACCAAGATGGCGCAGCGCTGAATCCCAAGCGAAAGCGCCCAGCGCCACCACGACCCGGACCTCCAGCAGATCGAGCTCGGCGTGCAGCCACGGCGCGCACTTGGCGCGCTCCTGGGGGAGTGGCTTGTTCTCGGGCGGCGCGCACTTGACGGGTGCGGTGACGTAGCAGCCGGCGAGAACGAGGCCGTCGTCGCGCGACACTGACCTAGGTTGGTTGGCGAACCCGGTGCGCCATAGGGAGGCGAACAGCCAGTCGCCGGAGCGGTCGCCAGTGAAGATCCGGCCGGTGCGGTTGCCGCCGTGGGCGGCCGGGGCGAGGCCGAGGATGAGGAGTCTGGCGGTGGGGTCGCCGAAGCCAGGGACGGGGCGGCCCCAGTACTCCTGGGCGCGGAAGGCGGCCCGCTTCTCCCTGGCGACCTGCTCCCGCCAGGCGACCAGGCGAGGACATTGCCGGCACTGCACCAGCTCGCGGTTGAGCTGCTGGAATTGCTTGCCGAGGGCCATCCCGTCTGGCGGTGTCACAGCGGATCTCCGGGTACGCCAGCATTGGACATGCTGTGAGTATGCCGAGGACGGATCACCCTCGCTTGTGTGAGACGGCGGCAATTGCCTACAAGGGTGGAACTACGCGCGCGAGCTGCGGCTCGAGGACGGTCACCGTCGGCCTGGTGCAGGAAATCCTTTGGCCGCTGGCGAGTATGTATGACACCCGCTGGAGATTGAGCCGAGCGTGAGCTTGCCGGCGGTGGGTGCGCAACGCCCGCAGAGCTTCGATTGCTTCCTCAGCAAACGACCACCTCCCGCTGGTGAAACAGAAGGCGCCGAGAGTCGGGTCATGGAGGAGTCGGAACAACATGTCGACCTGAGGCTCGCAGCCGCGGCCTTGCCTGGTCGCCATCCGGCGCTCTTCAAGGGTTGACGGGCACGCGCATGGCCGCTGCGTCGTGTATCGGCATTGAGTTCGTCCATCACAGGAATGCCGAGTATCGCGATGCCATCGCAGCCGCAAGGCACCGGGGTCGGTGAGAAGGATGTCTACGGCAATCGAAGTCGTGGTGACACTCCAGGTGTCGCCGCCGACATGTCGTGGACTCCCGCCAAGCTGCTCTGCTATGTGATCAAGCACCATGGGCAGGTTGGAGGCGATGCGCCACGTTGCGAGGACCTCCGGGCGGTTGCGGAGCAAGGTGGCGTAGTGGAAGCGACCGGCAACCTGGTCCGCGTCCGTGCGGTCGAGTTCGAGGGCGAGGGTTGATCGGTGCAGAACCATGGGCTGAGCGTCCTGAGCGACGGTAGCGTGGTCAGGCGCCGGAGGCTGCTTGGTCACGAGCTTGTCGAGCGGGGAGCTTGACGCGGCCCGGTCGTTGAGGCGGCTACGGTCTGGCACGGGAGGCTCCGGGCAGGTTGACTGAACGCCCGGGTAGAGGAACGCGACGTACTCACTGAACACCTGACAGGCCGCGCAGACCGATCTGCTGCAGCCACAGCACCGCCTGCTGTCAGTTTGTCGACGGCGCTGTGAGTAGCCTCAGGCGGCTGCGGGCTGTTTGAGGTCTGCCCGTGTGAGGTTCGCGAACAGCAGCAGTCAAGGCAGTAAGGATCGCCGCTTTGTGCGGGGCTCTTCATAGTCGTCAGAGGTCAATCGCTACCCGCGGTCTGGGCTCCCGCGGCACGATCGCCGAACCTGCTCCTTGT